>JAYVNZ010000101.1:0-3520 GCA_043758185.1 Gemmatimonadaceae bacterium
CGTCTCCCAGTTGCGGAACAGCTTCGTGACGTTGATGGTGAGGGCATCGAGCAGGCGCTCGTATTCCGCCGCGTCGGTGTCGAGCACGCGCGCGTAGTCACCATAGGTGTGCACGCCGCGCGCACGCATGCGCACCGCAATCCGGCGGCGCAGGCATTTTTCCTTGTAGCTTGCGCAGCCGAATCCCTTGTCACGCTCGATTTTCTGCGTGAGGGCAGCAAAGGCGGCATCAATCGGGTCCGTCACGCTACAGGACCTGGCGGACAGCATCGAGATTGGTGCGGACGATGGCGTTCCCGGGTTCGAGCGCGAGCGCCTGCTCCCAGCAGCGCACCGCCTCCTCGCGCTCCTGCCGCTTGAAGCGGATGTTCCCGAGCTTGAGGTAGATGTCATCGCCCAGGGTGGGGTTCAGCTTGATGGCACGCAGGTAGCACTCCAGTGCGTCGTCATAACGAGCCGCGCGATAGTGACAGTCCCCCAGGTTCTTGTGCAGCTGCGGCAGGCCGGTGTCTTCCTGCACACCGCGCTCCGCTGCGGCCAGCGCTTCCGGATGATAGCCCCGCCGCTCCTGCACGGCCGCCAGGTTGTTGTAGAGCGGAGCCGCATGCGGATGCGCAGCCACGCCTTCGGTGAGCAGCGTGTGCGCGCGCTCAAGGTCGCCGAGCAGCGCCGCGGTGAGCGATGCGTAGTGATACCAGGGCGCCGTGGGCGGACGCGTGCCGAAGAGCGGCCGCGCCGCATGCAGTGCGGCGTCGGCCGACGCCACGTCCCCGGCACGGAGGGCCACCACGCCGAGCGACGTCTGGATGCGTGCGTCCTTCGCGCCACCACGCTTGAGCGCGCCGTCGAGCGCGGCGCGCGCCTCGTCGTACCGCCCCAGGCGCTCGAGTGCGTGCGCCAGGTTGTGGTAGGCGGCAGGCCGCGCACCAGGCTGCGCCACCACCTCGCGGAATGCCTGCACGGCGTCGGGCCACCGGTTCTGGCGCATCAACGCCAGGCCGATGTAGAAGCGTGCCTCGGCATCGGTTTCGCGCAGTTCCGTCACGCGCCGGAACTCGCGCATCGCCTCGTCCAGCATGCCCGTCTTGTAGAACGCGATGCCGAGGTTGCGGTGCTCGTCCACGCGCGTGTCGCTCACGCCGGGCTCTGCCGCCTTGGTCTTTCCCACGCGCTGGGCAAATCCCGCGGTCACCAGGCCATACACCGCCTTGCCTACTTCGAACTCGCCGAGCCCGGACTCCTCGATCACGGACACGATGTCGCGCTGGCCGTCCAGCAGCTCCATGACCACCTGCTGCTCGCGGGGCAGCGTCACGCCGCTTTCGGCCAGCTTGCCGCGGTCCACATCGAACACCAGATCGAGGCTGGAGATCTTCTTCTCGATCAGGCTCCACTCGTCCACGCGCCGCGCACCTTCCAGCAGCAGCGACTCGGGGTTGATCGACACCAGCAAGTCCTGCTCTTCCGGCCGCACGTCCGCCTCGAAGTTGAAGCTGCCCTGCGTCCACGTGAAGAGGTAGTACACCGCCTCCTCGATCTGGATGCGGATCTGTGCGTTCAGCCCCTCGGGCGTCACGGCGCCCTGCGCCACCAGCAATTCGCCAATGCGCTTGTCACGGTGCAGTGCCTGGGCGCTGATGGCCTCGTCGAGCTGCGCCTGGGTGATGGTGCCGGATTTGAGCAGGATGTCGCCGATGCGGTCGCGCCTGTTGACGATGGACGCGTACGAGATGAGTCCCTTGTCGAAATAGACGTAGCCGAAGTTGTTGCGATGCGTGACGGCGAGGCAGCCCGTCTTCTTGCCCATCGACAACAGCTGGAGCACGTCCGGAAGGCTGGCTTCCTTGAGGCTGCCCTTGATGGCCATCAGCGCAGTTCCTCCACCAGCCGTCCCGCCACGTCCGGCCACTCCCACACGATCTTCTCGTCGTCCAGGAAGAAGCTGTCAGCGGCTTCGCGCACGGCAGCCGGCGCGTGCACCGGGGTGGAGCCGGATGGCTCGAGCACCCGGCGTCCCAGCCCGAGCGACAACGGAAGGCCATCCTCCTCCATGCCAGCCCGCAGCCGCTGCACGGTGCCCATCATCTCGCGCACGCTGGTGGCGGGCCGGTCGGCCAGGTAGCCGATGAGGTCCGCGGGCGCAGCCACGCGGGCGTCCGTGAGAAAGCGCGTGAACAGCTTGGCTCGCAGCGCGCGGTCCGGGAGTGACAGCTCCGCCACCAGGCCACCTTCGAACCGCGAACGCAGGCGGTCTTCAAGCCCTTCGATGGCCTTGGGCTGCAGGTCGCTCGCGAACACGAGTTGCTTGCCCGCTGAATGAAAGTGATTGAACACGTGGAAGAGCTCTTCCTGCGTGCGCTCCTTGGCGCCCACGAACTGCACGTCGTCGATGAGCAGTGCATCGGCTGCGCGGTACCGCGCACGGAAGCGCTCGATGGTACCGTCCTGGAGCGCGGCAATGAGTTCGTCGATGAATCCCTGCGCGCCTACGCAGGCCACCCGCCCCGCACTGCCGAGTCGCGCAGAGAGCTCGTTGCCGATGGCGTTGAGCAGGTGGGTCTTCCCCACCCCGCTGGGACCCACGAGAAACAGCGGATTGTACCGGTGGCCCGGCTCGGCAATCACCGCATCGGCGGCACGGATGGCCATCTGGTTGGACGTACTTTCCTCGAACGACGCGCGCGCGAACGCCGCCTGCGGGCCACCGGGTGGAATGGAGCCCGCCAGCGCGTTCTCCACGAAGGAGCTGGCCTCGGCGAGCCGCTCCGGATCGCGAAACCGCTCATCGCCGCCCAGTGCCGCATCCACTGTCGTGACCTGCCGCTCCAGCTCGCGCAACTGCTCCACGGCCTGGCCGTAGCCGCGCAACAACGCCTCGTAATTGGGCGGTGCCGTCGGCTCGGCAAGCAGGCGCTCGAGCACCGCCGTGCGATACCCCTCCCCTCCCCAGTACGCCACTGCCTCACCAACCCGCACGCGCCACGGCTCGAGTTGCGCTGCCACGGCACTCGCGATGTCGGTGAGGAACCCGAAGAATTCGTCGGCCTGCATGCTGGTGCGCGCGGGCGGCGGCGCGGGTTCCGGCAGGCCCACGATCTCCCGCACCTGCGCCGGCGTGAGCGTGCCATCCACGGACTGATGCGCGCTCAACTTGTTCAGCGCGCCCTGCAGCTCACGCACGCTGGCGAATTCCACCCTGGCCAGCTCTTCGATCACCCCTGCGGCAAACGCAACCTTCCGTTCCTCGCACTTCTCGCGAAGGATCGCCACGCGCGTCTCGAAATCAGGAGCCCCGATATCGACGATCAGCCCGCCGCTCAGCCGGCTGATCAAGCGCTCATCAACGTCCGCGATCTCGGCGGGCGGGCGGTCGCTGGTCATCACGATCTGGCGGCCCGTACCCTGCAGCGCATTGAGGAGTCGCAGCAATTCACTCTGCGTCTCGCGTCGTCCCGTGAGGAACTGCACGTCGTCCACGAGCAGCACGTCCACACGCCCGTAGCGGTGCTTGAACCGCTCC
>JAYVNZ010000102.1:0-4519 GCA_043758185.1 Gemmatimonadaceae bacterium
GCGTTCACGCAGACGCCCACCTACACGCCCAACGGCAGTCCAAGCATGGCGCGCGGCACCATGGCGACGATGGCGTTGAGAGCGAGCCCGCACGTGTCGTGGCGACGGACGGCGGTGGGCGGCGCGATCGCGGTGCTGAGCTTCGTCCTGCTGATCGGCGGCTACATGCTGCTGCGCGCACTGGGCATAGGGCCCGCAGGATCGCTGCTCGCGGCCGGCACGCTCAAGCAGGACGAGAAGCTCCTGGTGTCGGACTTTCCGAGCCCGGCTGGTGACACCACACTTGGCGCCACGGTGACAGAAGCCTTTCGCACCGCGCTCGGCGAATCCGGAACGGTGACGGTCCTGCAACAGGCGCAGGTGCGCGACGTGCTCCTCCGAATGCAGCGGTCAGCGACCTCGCACGTGGATTATGCGCTGGCGCGGGAAATTGCATCGCGTGAAGGCATCCGCGCGGTGGTGGACGGCAACCTCCTCGCGGTGGGAGGCAAGTACCTGCTCGCGGTGCGCTTGATGTCGCCGCAATCGGGGGACGAGCTGGCGAAGTTCAGCGAAACGGCCGATGGCGCGGCAGAGCTGCTGCCGACAATCGACAAGCTGGCAAAGCGCGTGCGCGGCAAGATCGGCGAGTCGTTGAAGGACGTGCAGGGCACGCCTCCACTCGAGCAAGTCACGACGCCGTCGCTCGAGGCACTGCGCAAGTATGTGCAGGGGTCGCGGGCCGCTGCGATGGAGGGGGACTTTGCGAAGGGAACGGCGCTGCTCGAGGAGGCCGTCGCGCTGGACACAGGCTTCGCGATGGGGTACCGAAAGCTGGCCGTGATTTACAGCAATCGCGGACTTGCCGACAAGAGCGCCATGCTGCTGGAGAAAGCCTTCGCCCATCGCGACCGGCTGAGTGACGCGGAACGGTACCTCGTGATCGGCTCATACTACGGGAATGGCGCACATCAGGACATGGAAAAGGCGCAAGCCGCGTACGAACAACTGCTCGAGGTGCAACCCAACAACTCGGCGGGGCTGAACAACCTTGGCATCATCTACGATTTCAAGAACGAGAACACGAAGGCGGAGGCGGCGTTTGCGCGTGCTATCCGTGTGGGGCCCGCGTCGGCGCCGCACTACAAGAACCTGACAGCCACCCAGCTGCGCCTGGGCAAGACTGCCGAGGCCCGGCAGACCGCTGCCGCCTTCCACGCGGCGTATCCCAGGAATGAAGAGGCGACGTTGGTGAGCGCCGGCGTCGAATGGGTGATGGGGCACTATGACTCAAGCGCGGCAATTCTCACCGCAGCGCGGGCGCGCAAGCTGGATGACGGATCGCGCGCCGACGTACTGCTCGCGCTTGCCGACCACGAGAAGCTGCACGGGCGGCTGCGCGGCGCCGAGCGCGCGGTGCACGAGGCGTGGATGTTGTTGGGACGCAGCGGACTCTCGCAGGCGCCCATCGTCGAAGCAGTCATGATCGCCGACATGCGTGCATGGTTCCTGGATGACCGGAAGGGTGCGGCGCGCATCCTGGACGACACATTGGCGCGTCATCCCATGAGCACCTTGCGTGTATCCTACGACTACGCCGGGTTGGCTCATGTGTACGGGCTGGCCGGCCGACCCGATGCCGAGCGCACCGTGTTCTCGCAGTGGCAACAGTCCCGCAAGAGCCGGTCGCAGATGGCCGACAGTGGCCTTGCTCTGATCATGAGGGCCGACATGGCGATGGCTGCCGGCCGGTACGATGAGGCGATCAACACATTCCGCGCCGCGTCCGCTACCGGTTGCGAAAGTTGCAGCTTCTCGGAAATCGGGCGCGCCTTCGATCTGTCGGGCAAGCCGGATTCGGCAATTGCATCGTTCACTCGCTACCTGGCAACGGGGGACCCGAACCGCCAGTACTTCGATGGCATGATGCTGGCCGGTCTGCACAAGCGGCTCGGTGAGTTGTACGAAGCCAAGGGCAACCGGGCAGACGCCCTGAGCCACTACAACACCTTCCTGGCGCTGTGGAAGGATGCGGACCCCGAGCTTCAGCCCAGGGTGCAGCAGGTCCGCCAGCGAGTGGCGCAGCTGTCGAAGTCCAGCGAGAAGAAGTAACCGGGGGAGAAGCAGGTCCTCGCTTCGCTCAGGACGACGTACTGCTTGCAATCTTCGGCGGTTGGTCGAATTCCATACGCCGACGACGCACAAGCACGAACGTGGTCGCATTATCAGCCCGGTCTTCCAGGCCTTCCTCGAGGATGACGAGACCGTAGTGCGCTGCGGCCCACCGCGCAGCAATCGCCGCCGCAGTCGGGTCGCGCCGAATGGCCACCATGCGCGCCGCACCGGCCGTGTCGTAGGCCTCCACAGCAGTGATGTGTGGATGCGCCGCGAGGAATCGCGTCACCTGCTTGAGCGCCATGGGGTGGCTCAGCACCTCGGTCACCGCGTCGACAGTGGCGCCAGGCAGCCCCATGATGGCAAAGCGCACGGGCAGTGACAGCTCGCCGAGTGTTTCCAGCGACGGATATCGCGCGAGGGCGTCGAGCCCTTCATGCACCGGCCCCGCCGTGACGTTGCGGATGGGCACCACGGCGTAATCCGCATGACCATTCACGACGGCGCGCACCGTAGCCTCGAACGTGGCGCACGGCAGGAGCGTGATGGGCTCCGGCACGAGTTGCTCCGCAGCAGCCTCGCTGAAGGCACCTGTCTCTCCCTGAAACGCGACGATGGGGCGCATGCGACAAACTGGTCACGGCGCCCCATCCGGCACAAGTCGCGGCTAGCGCGCTTCGCGTGCCGCTGGCGTATGCAACTCTCGGTCAGTCAGCGTGCGCTGGTCGCCAACCTTGGGCGCCGTTCCTGTAATCATTGCCTTCGCCACCTCGAAAAGCACAATGGGCCGAGGCTTGTTGACGACGAGGTACTCCACGGAATGGGCCTCGACGAGGATGAGCGCGAAGCGCGGGTCGTCAGGGCCACCGTCGCGCGCACCGCCTTCATCGCCGAACCAGGCCTTCCAGTCCGGCCTGTACAGCTCGTGGATCAGGGTGCGGTCCTGCGTGACGACCGCGGTTCCGGCAACGGACACCCACTCGCGCGACTTGAGGTTGTAGTACGACAGGTTCACATGCGCGTCGTTCTCCAGCTCGTCCAGCTTGTGCGACGAGACATCCGTGACGAACCACAGGTCCGAGCCGGAGACGCGCTCCTGCGTGGCCATCGGGCGCGAGACAAGATGTCCGTCGGCGCGGCGCGTGGTGAACATCGCCGTCTCGATGCCGTCGATGAGCTTGTAGAGATCGTCGAGCTTCTTGCCTGTTGGCGTGTGCTCGTCTCGGTTGTTGTCCGTGGTACGGTCGGCCATGATCTGCTCGCTTGATGGGTTGGTTGCCCCACCAATTGGCAGGAGGTGTGCCCGGGCAGATCTCATCCCCCCAGGCACGTTCAGGCCGGTGGCGTCCGCCAGCGCCCGCGGGTGAAGTCGGGAAACTTGACGGGCGCGCTACCGTTGGCCACCGATTTTTCCGACAAGGGACCCGGTGCGCTCCACGCGGCCGCGTCGTACACGGTCATGTCGGGCACCAGCCCGTCGCGAAGGCAGGTGACGAGCCTCCAGGCCATGACGAAGTCCATGCCACCGTGTCCGCCGGTGCGGGCCCGCTCGCCCTGCTCCTTCCACCATGGATGCTCGTACTGCGTCTTGTACTCGTCGATCGTGGTCCACGCGTCGTTCTTCCCGTGGCCCTCGATGTAGATGCGCGCCGGATAATCCTCGAAGAGGCCGTTGGTGCCCTCGATGCTGTTGATGCGGCTGTATGGGCGAGGACTGGACACGTTGTGCTCCAGCCGGATGGTGCGGCCCTGCACCGTCTTGATCAGCGAGCTGTTGAGGTCGCCCGTGACATACTTCTCCTTCCAGCGCGGATCGTCCTTCGGGACGTGATCTTCGCGCCACTTGGTGAGCCCGAACTCGGGCGTACTCATGGACACCATGTAGTCGAAGCGGTCGCCGTGGTTGATGCCGAGATACCAGGCAACGGGGCCGAGTCCATGGGTGGGGTAGAGGTTGCCGTTGCGCGTCAGGTGCGCGGCCCTCCGCCACAGTCCTTCGTCGCGCGTCTCGAACAGGATGGAGCGGAGATCGTGATTGTACGCGGCACCTCCGTGCTTCAACTGCCCGAACACGCCAGCGCGCACCATCTGCAGCACCAGCAACTCGTTGTAGCCATAGCAGCAGTTCTCCATCATCATGCAATGGCGACGCATTTTCTCCGACGTGTCCACGAGCTTCCAGCTGTCCGCGATGGTGTACGCGACGGGCACTTCGGTTCCGACGTGCTTGCCGTGCGTCATCGCGCTCATCGCCACGGGCACATGCCACGGCCAGGGCGTAGCGGTGTAGACGAAGTCCACGTCGTCCCGAGCGCAGAGCCGCTCAAAGTCCCGCTCGCCGCCTGTGTAGACGGCGGGGTCGTAGTCGTGGCCGGCCTTGCGCATCATGGCCTTCGCCATTTCCACCTTTGCGGGCACGATGTCG
>JAYVNZ010000103.1:0-7129 GCA_043758185.1 Gemmatimonadaceae bacterium
CACGGAGTCACCGAACCCTTCCCAGACCGCGAAGAAGCACTGGTCGGGGGTGCTCGTCGCACCCCGGAGACAATCGACGAGCGGAACGAGCACTGGCAATGGCAGTGACCCGCGCTCCAGGGGGGCGGTCGCGCGCGCGGATTCCTGAAGCATGTCAAGGCTCAACGGGTGGTCGAGCGAGACGCCCAGCTTGGTTGCGCGCTCGTGCCAGTTTGCGGTTGCCCCGGACATTGCACTCTCGCCTTGCTCGCGGGGGGGATGGTATACGCGCGCGTACGCCTCGAAGCCGCCGGGAAGAAATGATGCGACGGTTCGCGCGAAGGTGGTGATCGACGCGCGCAGCCACGCCGTCGCGTACTCCACGCCATCCGGCTCGAGCACGCGAAGCGGCGGAAACGCGCCAGGCATTTCGCCTGCTGAAGACCTGGGCGCGTCGAACACAAGGCGCCTCCACGGACGATGACCCAACCCGCCGTCCGCGTGGACGACGCGCCAGTGTGGTGCGAAGGCACCCTTCGCAAGGTCCCGAACACACCATTGCGTGGATAGCAGCACTCGGCTGCCCCGGGCTTTCCTCCCGCCTGCAGCGCGCCGCCGATCTGGTATTACCTTTCCCCGCCATATGACCATGCGAGACAGACTCGGTGTGCTCGAGCGCCGTGCAGCGGAGGCCGAGCTTGGTGGCGGTGCCGACCGCCTGAAGACGCAGCACGCCAAGGGCAAACTCTCGGCCCGCGAGCGGCTGGACCTTCTGCTCGACGAAGGCAGTTTCGTGGAACTCGACCGCTTCGTCGTGCATCGCTCCAGCGACTTCGGCCTCGAGAACGATCGCCCGTATGGCGACGGCGTCGTGACTGGCTACGGTCGCATCGAGGGCCGTCTCGTCTACGTGTTCTCGCAGGACTTCACCGTGTTTGGTGGTTCACTCAGCGAGTCGTTCGCCGAGAAGATCTGCAAGGTGATGGACCTCGCCGTGCGGAATGGCGCGCCGGTCATTGGGCTCAACGATTCCGGTGGTGCACGCATCCAGGAAGGCGTCGTCTCGCTTGGCGGGTATGCCGAGATATTCCTGCGCAACACGCTTGCGTCCGGCGTAGTACCGCAGATCAGCGCCATCCTCGGTCCGTGCGCCGGTGGTGCCGTGTACTCGCCCGCCATCACCGACTTCACGTACATGGTGCGGAACACGAGCTACATGTTCGTGACGGGACCCAACGTCGTGAAGACGGTCACGCATGAGGACGTGACGATGGAGGAACTGGGTGGCGCGGACACGCACACCGCCACCAGTGGCGTGGCGCATTTTGCGCACGACTCCGAGCCCGCCTGTCTGCAGGCCATTCGCGACCTGTTCCAGTACGTCCCGTCCAACAACCTCGACGAGCCCCCGCGCGGACGTGGCACCGATCCGCGCGACCGGCGCGACGAGGCGCTGCTCGACATCGTCCCGGACAATCCGAACAAGCCGTACGACATGCACGAGGTCATCCGCCGCATCGTGGATGACGGCACCTTCTACGAGGTGCAACGCGAATTTGCGCAGAACATCCTGTGCGGATACGCACACCTCGGTGGGTACAGCGTCGGCATCGTGGCAAACCAGCCAGCGATGCTTGCGGGCGTCCTCGACATCAATGCATCAGTGAAGGCCGCGCGGTTCATACGCTTCTGTGACGCGTTCAACATCCCCATCGTGACGCTCGAGGACGTGCCGGGCTTTCTTCCCGGTGTGGCGCAGGAGCACAACGGCATCATCCGCCACGGCGCCAAGCTCCTGTATGCCTATTGCGAGGCCACCGTGCCCAAGCTCACCGTCATCACGCGGAAGGCGTACGGCGGTGCGTATGACGTCATGAGTTCCAAGCACATTCGCGGCGACCTCAACCTCGCGTGGCCCACCGCAGAGATTGCGGTCATGGGTCCCAAGGGCGCCGTCGAGATCCTGTTCCGCAAGGAAATCGCAGAGAGCGACGATCCGGCCGCAGCCACCGACGCGAAGATCAACGAATACCGCGAGAAGTTCGCGCACCCCTACGTCGCCGCTGGCCGAGGATACCTGGACGACATCATCGATCCGCGCGACACGCGGCCGCGATTGATCGATGCGCTCGACACGCTGCGCACCAAGCGCGATCGCAATCCGCCGAAGAAGCACGGGAACATCCCGCTCTGACATTCCGGTCATCCTGCGCGAAGCGAAGGATCTGCACGTCATGTTCACAAAGGTATTGGTAGCAAATAGAGGGGAAATCGCGCTTCGCGTCATACGCGCGTGTCGCGAGCTCGGCGTGCGTACCGTGGCCGTCTACTCGGAAGCCGACGCGCGCGCAACGCACGTGCGTGAGGCGGATGAGGCGGTGCTCCTCGGCCCGGCGCCGTCGAGCGAGTCGTACCTCAAGGGGGACGCAATCATCGCGGCGGCGCTCCGCACCGGCGCGCAAGCCGTTCATCCCGGCTACGGATTCCTCTCGGAGCGCGAGTGGTTCGCTCGTGCGGTGCGCCACGCGGGACTCGTCTGGATCGGGCCGCCCGCCGAGGCAATTGCGGCGATGGGCAGCAAGACGTCTGCCCGCTCGCTCGCCATCAAGGCGGGCACGCCCGTGGTTCCGGGCACCACAACAGCGCTGCGTGATGCGGATGAGGCGGCGGAGGTTGCCGAACAGTTTGGCTATCCGGTGCTGCTGAAGGCGGCCGCCGGTGGTGGTGGCAAGGGCATGCGCGTCGTGCATGCGCGCGACGAATTGGCGGCAGCGCTCGCATCCGCGCAGCGTGAGGCGAAGAACGCCTTCGGCGATGATGCAGTGTACGTCGAGAAGTACATCGTCGGTCCGCGCCACGTGGAGATCCAGGTGCTCGGCGACATGCACGGCACCATGCTGCATCTGGGCGAGCGCGAATGCTCGGTCCAGCGGCGGCACCAGAAGATGATCGAGGAAGCGCCGAGCGTCGCGGTGACGCCCGAACTGCGCGCGCGCATGGGAGCTGCGGCGGTCGCCGCTGCCCGCGCCGCCGGGTACGTGAATGCGGGCACGTGCGAATTCCTCCTGGACGCCTCGGGCGAGTTCTACTTCCTCGAGATGAATACGCGCATCCAGGTCGAGCATCCGGTCACGGAACTCGTCACCGGCATCGATCTCGTGCAGTGGCAACTGCGCATCGCGTCGGGCGAGGCGCTGACGTTCACGCAGGCCGACATCACGCCGCGTGGATGGGCCATCGAGTGTCGCATCACGAGTGAGGATCCAGCCAACAGCTTCCTGCCGTCCACGGGCCGCGTGCAGTACCTGCACGTACCGAGTGGGCCCGGCGTACGCTGGGACAGCGGGATCGAGACCGGAAGTGAGATCTCGCTGTACTACGATCCCATGCTTGCAAAACTGATTGTGTGGGCTCCGAATCGCGCGGAGGCGGTGGAACGCATGCATCGCGCGCTGCTCGAGCTCACCATCGATGGCGTGGACACGTCGCGCGACTTCCATCTGCGCGTCATGGAGGACGCGGAGTTTCGCAGTGGTGCCATCGAGATCCAGTGGCTGGAACGTCGCCTCGCCGACCTCACCAGCGCGCCGCCGCCGCCCGAGGGCGTGGTACGCGCAGCAATCGCCGCGGTGCTCCTCGCGGAACGCGAGCGGTCGGCGCCACGGCGCGCGGACGCCAAGGCCATCGCACCTGCGGGCGCCGGCGGCGAGGCAGATACCTGGCTCCGTACCGCGCGCCGCGAGGGCCTGCGGTGACGTCCGACGTCGTTCGGCTGGAGATCACGGGTATCGCTGCTGGCGGCGATGCTGTGGGCCGCACGGAAGGCATGGTCGTGTTCGTGCCGCGTGGGGCACCGGGTGACGTCGCGCAGGTGCGGCTCGCACGCTCGAAGCGTTTCGCGCGCGGCGAGATCGAGTCGATCGAGATTTCGTCTCCGGATCGCATCGTCCCGGCATGCGTGCACTACACGGACGATCGGTGTGGCGGGTGCCAGCTTCAGCACCTTGACTACGCGGCGCAGCTCCGCGCCAAGGGCTCCATCATCGCTGACGCACTGCGCCGCATCGGGCGCCGCACGGTCGCGGACGTGGTCGTGGAACCGAGCGACGGACAGTGGAGATACCGGCGCAAACTGACGCTGCACCTGCGTCGCGTGGGTACCCGATGGATCGCCGGGTTGCATCCGTACGACGATCCGGCGTTCGTGTTCGACCTCGTGGATTGTCCCATCACGGATGACGGTGTCAACAGCGTCTGGCGAGAGCTGCGGCCCGCGTTCGAGTTCCTGCCGAATGAGCGGGCGTTGCGCGTTGCCGTGCGGCTGCTCGATGTGGGCGCCGCCGTGGTGGTGGAAGGCGGCGGCGCCTGGGAGGCGCACGATCGCTTCTTTCACGCGGTGCCCGCGATCGCGGAGCTCTGGTGGAAGCCGGATCACGGTCGCATGCGCCGCCTCGCCGTGCGCTCCACGGCCGCGCAGGCCGGAGCGTCGTTCGTGCAGGTCAACGCACAGGTTGCCGCACGACTGCAGGCGCACGTCCTCGATCGCGCGAGCGCGTACGCACCTCGGCGCGTGATCGACGCATATGCGGGTGCGGGGGGCACGGCACTTCCGCTCGCGGAAGCCGGCGCGACGGTGGTCGCGATCGAGCTCGACGCGGAGGCTGTCGGTCGGTTCGCGGATCGGCTGCGTCCGCCGTCGAGTGCACTGATTGGCCGTGTGGAGGATCACATCGCTGCCGCGCTGCCCGCTGATCTGGTGCTGCTGAACCCTCCACGCGGCGGCGTTGACGCGCGTGTCACCGAGGCGCTCCAGACTGTAGGGTCGCCGCCCGCGGGACTGCTCTACGTGAGTTGCGACCCCGCGACCCTTGCGCGCGACCTTGCACGGATGCCGCGCTATCGGCTGGCGGCGGTGCGCGCGTACGACATGTTTCCGCAGACCGCACACGTCGAAACCGTGTGTGAGCTCGTTCCGGAGGCCGCATGAAGTATGTCGTCACGGTCGGCGACGCCGACGTGGATGTGGAGTTGAATGGCGACAGTGTCACGGTCAATGGTGTGACGAGCCTCGCGCGCATGAACGACGTGGAAGGCACGCCCGTGCGCATGGTCACCATCGGCGACGAGGTGCATCGCGTGGTGGCACGACGTGGCGCCACGCGAGGACAGTTCACGCTGTGGCTCGACGGATTCCGCTATGACGTCGAGGCGCTCGATGAGCGCACTCGTGCGATCCGTGAATTGAGTGGCGCGGGCAAGGAGGCGTCGGGACCGGCGCCGCTCATTGCGCCGATGCCGGGCATGATCGTTCGCGTCGCCGTGCACGTGGGCGACACCGTAGAGCCGGGGCAGGGGCTCGTCGTCATGGAGGCAATGAAGATGGAGAACGAACTGCGCGCCACGAGCGCGGGTACCGTGAAGGCCGTGCTCGCCCAGCCGGGTACGGCGGTGGAAAAGGGTGCCGTGTTGCTGGAGCTCGAATGAGGCGCGCCATGGCGTGCGGCCTCGGGCTGCTCATCGCGGGAGCCACCGGTATGCAGGCGCAGCAGGGTGCCGGACCGGACATCTACCTCGCGCCCATCACGCGCGTGCGCGATGCCATCGTGGTGGGGCCAGCGATCAACGTGACGCACCGGCCAGGCTACGACAACCAGCCGAGCTTCCTGCCGGACAGCCGCGGTCTGCTGTACACGGCGGTCGGCGCGGACGGACAGGCGGACATCTGGCGCTACGACATCGCCCAGCGGCGCTCCTCACGTGTGACGTCCACGCCCGAGAGTGAGTACTCGGCAACGGTGATGCCCGGCGGCCGGCGGATGAGCGTGATTCGCGTGGAGGCGGATTCGGTGCAGCGACTGTGGAGTTTCGACCTGGACGGCGCGAACCCGCAGCTACTGCTCGCGGCGCTCAAGCCAGTGGGGTATCACGTCTGGCTGACGTCATCGCGGCTCGCGACCTTCGTCCTGGGTGCACCGGCGACGCTCCACGTCATCGACAGCGACGGCAGTCACGATGAAATTCGCGCGCGCGACATCGGCCGCGCGCTCCAGCGTATTCCCGGCAGGGAGGCGTTCAGCTATGCCCAGCGCGACAGCACCAAGGCGCTGTGGATCATGACGCAGAGCGCTGCCGGCGACTCGGCATCGATGCTCGTGCGCGCGCCGGCGGATAACGAGTATCACGCGTGGACACCGGACGGCGTCCTCCTCAGCGTCACGGGTGGACAACTCGTGCGGTGGAACCGCGCACTCGATGCGACCAGTGGATGGGTACAGGTCGCGAATCTCGCGAAGGACGGGATCAGGAACGTGAGCCGTCTTGCCGTGAGCCCGGATGGTCGGTGGCTGGCGTTCGTCGCGGAGCCTGCGTCGCCCTGAGGATTCTCGCGCTCTCCGGAAGCTTGCGGGCGGCGTCGTCGAACAGCGCCATCCTGCGCGTCGCCGCACGCGTGGCGCCGGCCGGTTGGCATGTTGAGCTTCACACGGGACTCAACGAACTCCCCTTCTTCAACCCGGATCTCGACGGCGCATTCGACGACCCTGCGCTCCCACAGGCGGTTCGGGCGCTGCGCGCGATGATCGCGAATTCGGATGCGCTGCTCATTTCCAGTCCTGAATACGCGCACGGCGTGTCGGGCATGATGAAGAACGCGCTCGACTGGCTGGTGGGCGGACCGGAGATGGTGGCGAAGCGGGTTGCGCTCATCAACACCGCGCCGCACGCAACGCACGCGATGGCTGCGCTCGGAGAAACACTGCGCACGATGTCAGTCACCGTGTGCGATGCGGCATGCATTGCCATCCCGGTGCCGCGCAATCGCAGCGACAACGAGCTGCTGGCTGACGACGATGTCGTCGTGCCGCTCCGCGCTGCCCTCGCTGCGCTCTGTCGGTAGCGCGCTTCAGTACCGAACTCGCTAACGGCTAGTGTTTTCGGCCAGCGGCGATCGCATCGCGGCCGAATTTCTCACGCACCGCGTCCATGGCGCGTGACACGTCCCGGTATTTTGCTGTCTCGAGTTGACCGCCCGCCTGCTCGAACAGCGCCAACTGCTTCGCGGGCGGATCGGTAAAGTTCGAAAGCGCGACACCGAGCAGCCGCGCAGGCACCCGCCGCGCCCTGCGCAGCTTGTAGAGCAGTTCGCGCGCGA
>JAYVNZ010000104.1:0-6124 GCA_043758185.1 Gemmatimonadaceae bacterium
TTCATTCTCGGCGATGCTGTTTCGACGCTCGAGGCGGAAGTCGCCGCGCTGTCGCACACCGCGCATGCCATTGGCTGCGCCAACGGGACGGACGCGATCCTGCTTGCGATGCGCGCGCTCGACATCGGCCGCGGCGACGAGGTGATCACGTCGCCCTTCACGTTCTTCGCGACCGCCGGCACCATCCATAACGTGGGCGCCACGCCGGTGTTCGTCGACATCGACCCCGCCACATTCAACATCCTGCCGGATGCGGTTGCCGCGGCACGGACCGCGCAGTCGCGGGCGGTCATTCCGGTGGACCTGTTCGGACAGATGGCGCCCATTGAACAGGTGGCGCTCGCCGTCCCCGGCTTGCCCATCATCGAGGACGCCGCGCAGTCCATCGGCGCGCGCCGCACCGTGGACGGCGTCACGCGCATGGCGGGTGAGATGCCGATCATCGGCACGTTCAGTTTCTTCCCCTCCAAGAACCTGGGCGGCTATGGCGACGGCGGCATGATCGTCACGCAGGACGCCCGCATCGCCGAGCGGCTGAAGCGGCTCCGCGTGCATGGCGGCGCGAAGCAGTATTTTCACGACGAAGTGGGCTACAACAGCCGCCTCGACGCGCTCCAGGCCGCGGTCCTCTCGGCCAAGCTGCCCCATCTCGCAGGGTGGAGTGCCGGCCGTCGCAGCAATGCTGCGTATTATGATGCGGCATTCGCGGACCTCGTGCAGTCTGGCGCGATCGCAACGCCCTACGTCGCGCCCGAGAACGAGTCGATCTTCAACCAGTACACGCTCCGCGTCGCCGGCGGCAAGCGCGACGCGCTCCAGGCATTCCTCAAGGAGCAGGGGATCGGTTGCTCGATCTATTACCCCCTGCCACTGCACCTCCAGCCGTGCTTCGCGTACCTGGGCTATCGCGAGGGGCAGTGCCCCGAGAGCGAGCGTGCGTCCAAGGAAGTGCTTTCACTCCCGATCTTTCCCGAACTCACGCGCGAGCAGCTCGACGCCGTGGTGTCTGGTGTGGATCGGTTCTTTTCCCGGTGACATGAACATTACCGTCGTTGGTTCTGGGTACGTTGGACTCGTCGTGGGCGGATGTCTTGCCGAGACGGGGAATGCCGTGGTCTGCGCGGACGTCGACCAGGGCAAGATCGATGGCCTGCGCAACAATGTCCTGCCCATCTACGAGCCCGGTCTCGACGACTACGTGGAGCGCAACCAGAAGCAGGGCCGCCTATCCTTCACGACCAACATCGCGGAGGCAATCGCCAGCGCCGATGTCGTGTTCATCGCCGTCGGCACGCCGCCCGACGAGGACGGATCGGCGGACCTTCGTCATGTGCTGTCGGTGGCGGAGCAGATCGGCCAGCACATGACGCGCGAGCTTGTGGTTGTCACGAAGTCCACGGTGCCCGTGGGGACCGCGGCCAAGGTGTCGGCCGCCGTGAATCGGCATGCCACGCTGCCGTTCCACATGTGCTCCAATCCGGAGTTCCTGAAGGAGGGCGCGGCGATCGACGACTTCATGAAGCCGGATCGCGTCGTCATTGGCGTCGAGACGGATCATGCACGCAGCGTGATGACGGAGTTGTATGCGCCATTCGTGCGCACCGGCAAGCCGATCCTGTTCATGGATCTCCCCTCGGCGGAAATGACGAAATATGCGGCCAACGCCATGCTGGCCACGCGCATCTCGTTCATGAACGAGATCGCCAACCTGTGCGAAGTGGTGGGAGCCGACGTCGATCAGGTGCGAAAGGGAATCGGATCGGACACGCGGATCGGACCGGCCTTCCTGTTTCCCGGCCCGGGCTACGGTGGGTCGTGCTTTCCCAAGGACGTGAAGGCACTCGTGCGGACCGCGCGCGCCTGCGCGGTGCCCCTGCACGTACTCGACGCGGTGGAGCACGCCAATGACGAGCAGAAGCACGTACTGTTCAAGAAGGCGCAGGAGTGCCTCGGTTCGGTGCAGGGCAAGCGGATCGCCCTCTGGGGGCTCGCCTTCAAGCCGAATACCGACGACATGCGCGAAGCGCCGGCCCTGGTGCTGATCGAGGAGCTGCTCGGAGCCGGTGCAGAGGTCGTGGCCCACGATCCGGTGGCTATGCACGAGACCGAGCGGCGTATCGGGCGCACCATCACGTATGCCGAATCGAGCTACGCGGCTCTGGTGGACGCGGATGCGCTCATCGTGGTGACGGACTGGAACGAGTACAGGCACCCGGACTTCGAGCGCATTCGCTCGACGCTTCGCTCCCCTATCGTCGTGGACGGGCGGAATCTGTACGACTCGCAGAAGATGCGCGCGCTGGGCTTCACCTACGCGTCGATCGGCCGGGGCAGCGCAAAGTGAGAGTCCTCATCACCGGCGCCGCCGGTTTCCTGGGATCCCATCTGTGCGACCGCTTCCTGGCGGAAGGGCACACGGTCGTGGGACTCGACAACTTCGTGACCGGCCATCCCGACAACGTCGCCCACCTCATGGGTGACAGCCGGTTCGAATTCATCCGGCATGACATCTCCACCTTCACGTACGTCCAGGGAGAACTTGGCGGCGTGCTGCATTTCGCGTCGCCGGCGAGTCCCATTGACTACCTGGAGCTGCCAATCCAGACACTCAAGGTGGGTTCGCTGGGAACGCACAATGCCCTGGGTCTCGCCAAGGCAAAGGGAGCACGGTTCTTCCTCGCGTCCACGTCGGAAGTGTACGGCGATCCGCTCGTGCATCCGCAGACGGAGTCGTACTGGGGCAACGTAAACCCCGTGGGGCCGCGTGGTGTCTATGACGAGGCGAAACGCTTCGCCGAAGCCATCACCATGGCGTATCACACCTATCACGGCGTGGACACGCGCATCATCCGCATCTTCAACACCTACGGCCCTCGCATGCGGCCGCGCGACGGCCGCGTCGTGTCGAATTTCATCGTGCAGGCGCTGTCGGGCGAACCGCTCACCATCTACGGCGACGGGTCGCAGACGCGCAGCTTCTGCTACGCCTCGGACGAGGTGGATGGCATCTACAAGTTGTTCATGCACGGCGATGCCAATCCCACCAACATCGGGAACCCGGATGAATACACCGTGCGGCAGCTCGCAGAGCTCGTCGTCGAGCTGACCGGAACGTCCGCGCCGATCATCCACGAGCCGTTGCCCGTGGATGATCCCAAGGTGCGGAAGCCGGATATCACACGCGCCCGGCAGACGCTGGGATGGGAACCCACCGTCCACGTGCGTGACGGCCTTGCGCGTACCATCGAGTATTTCCGGCAGCACCTCGGCACGCCGATGATGGATCCGCGCACACCACGATCGCGTACCCGTTCGCCGGCAGCCGGATGACCTCGCCCAGCGGAGCAGGCCGGTGGCCCGTAGTGGGCCGGCGGGATGGTTCCGTGTATCTTTCCCAGGTTCGTCCCGAACCGTTCGCTCTCTTGCGGGTATTGTTTTCCCATATGCTTCCACACCGCCGGGCGCTGCTCGCCGCGCTGCTGCTTGCAGCCGTGGCCTGTCACCCCGACTTCGAAATAACGAAGTTTCCCACCAACGAGGCGCTCTATCGCGCCGCGACGAAGGAATTTGCCGCGGGACGGTGGGACAATGCCGTTGCTGCGTTCGACAAGCTGACCACCGACCTGCCGGCTCGCGATACGCTGCTGCCGCGGGCCTACTGGTTCCTCGCGCGCGCGCACGACGAGCATGGCGAGCACATTCTCGCGGCCACGAGCTACTCGCGGCTCGTGGAGAGCTTTCCGGACGACACACTGGCCGATGATGCGGCCCTGGCCGGTGCACGTGCGTACTGGAAGATGTGGCGGAAGCCCGCGCTGGACCCCACGTATGGTGAGACCGCCGTCGCGACGTACAACACGCTCCTGAGCCTCTATCCCACGTCGCCGCTGGTCCCAACCGCCAAGAGCGAACTGGCGGCCGTCGAGGATCTGTTCGCCCAGAAGGCATACCTGTCCGGCATGTACTACCTGCGGCGCAAGGCGTACGACTCGGGCATCATCTACTTCAAGGAAATCCTCGTCAAGTATCCAAACGCGCCGACGGCTCGGATAGCACAGCTGCGGCTCGTCGAGGCGTACAAGGCCATTCGCTACAAGGAGGACGCGGCGGATGTGTGCGCCGCGCTCAAGAAGAGCTTTGCGGACGACGCGGAAGTGCGTGCGACCTGTGAGGGTGTTGCCGCACCCGTGATTGTTGCGCCCGCGGTGCCCACCAACGTGCCGCCGGCCACCACCGGGCCGCCCGTACCGCCTCCCGCCACGCCGCTCACGTCCTGAGCCGTGCGCCTCGGGATCTTCGGAGGGTCGTTCGATCCTCCGCACCTCGGGCACCTGCTGCCAGTCATCGACGCGGCAGAAGCACTTGGCCTGGACGCGGTCCGCTTTCTCCCGGCGCGCGAGCAGCCGTTCAAGGTCGGACGTGCGACCGCCTCGGCGGATCAGCGATTCGACATGACCCAGCGGCTGGTCGACGGCATCCCCGGGCTCTCGGCCGACCGGTCGGAAATTGACCGAACGGGGTTATCTTACACGGTTGAGACCGTAGCACAGATAGCGGCGGACCACGCGGGGACGGAGCTGGTGCTCCTGCTTGGCGCCGATGCCTACGCCCTCTTTGACCAGTGGCGGGACCCGGAACGCATTCGAACGCTGGCAACGGTAGCGGTCCTCCTGCGGGGGGGCGACGCGCCGCTCCCGGCGCAGGACGGGACGGTGCAGGTGCTGCAGACGCGGCGGGTGGACATCTCGTCCACCGAGTTGCGCGCCCGGGTAGCCAACGGGCGAACCATTCGCGGGTTCGTGCCAGATGCCGTCGCAGACTACATCGCGGAGCATCGGCTGTATCGATAAGAGGACTGCATGCTGAAACGGGTACTGAGTGCGTTCATGGGCACCCGCCACGAGCGGGATCGCAAGAAGATCCAGCCGATCCTGGATGCCATCCACGAGCACGAAGCTCGGCTCGCCGCTGCGAGCGACGACGATATTCGCGCCCAGACTGCGAAATTTCGTGCGCTCCTCCACGAGCGGAGCGACGCGCTCGAGGCCCGCGCCACCGAACTGCGCGACCTGAAGCGCACCGCGGCCGACGCAGCGGAGCGCGAGCGATTCGATACGGAACTGAGCGGCGTGGACGGAAGCGCCGGACTGGAAGCCGAGATTCGCCAGACCATCGCCGACACGCTCGATGAAATCCTGCCCGAAGCGTTCGCCACCATGCGCGAGGCCTGTCGCCGGCTCGTCGGCACCACCGTGAGCGTCACGGGTCGCGACCTCGAGTGGAACATGGTGCCGTACGACGTCCAGCTCATGGGCGGCATTCAGCTGCACTTCGGGAAGATCGCCGAGATGGCCACGGGTGAAGGCAAGACGCTCGTCGCCACCCTGCCGCTGTATCTCAACGCGCTGCCGGGGAAGGGTGCCCACCTGGTGACGGTGAATTCGTACCTTGCGCGGCGCGACTCGCAGTGGATGGGCCACCTGTATACCTGGCTCGGCCTCACCGTGGGCTGCCTCGATGACACCGAGGCAGGCACGCCGGAACGGCGCGCCGCGTACCTGGCTGACATTACCTACGGCACCAACAACGAGTTCGGCTTCGATTACCTGCGCGACAACATGGTGACGTCGCTGGACCAGCGCGTGCAGCGCAGCCATGTCTTCGCGCTCGTGGACGAAGTCGACTCCGTGCTCATCGACGAGGCGAGGACACCGCTCATCATCTCGGGCCCGGTGGGCAACGAGGGTGACGTCCAGTACTTCGAGCACAACACGGCCATTTCGCGCCTCGTGCGCAAGCAGATGGAGCTCGTGAACGTGCTCGTCGCCGACGCGGAGCGCGAGCTCGCAGCGGGCAACACCCAGGATGCGTCGGTGAAGATGTACCAGGCGCAGCTGGGGCATCCGAAGAACAGGCGTCTCACCAAGATGCTGAACGAGCCGGGCAACAAGCAGCTGGTGCTCAAGGTGGAGCTCGAGCACCTGGCGGATCGCAAACTGCCGCCCGCGAAGCAGGTGTACCGGGACGTGGAGGAAGACCTGCTCTTCGTACTGGATGAGCGCGGGCACTCCGTCCATCTCACGGATCGCGGCGTCGACTACATGGCGCCGGACGATCACGACGC
>JAYVNZ010000105.1:0-3179 GCA_043758185.1 Gemmatimonadaceae bacterium
TTCATGCATCGCCTGGTGCTGTCTTGAAAAGCCATGAACCACGGAGGACACGGAGGTCACGGAGGTACCGCGACGGGTTCGATCGCCGGGCGGGCGAGCGGGCCTTTACAGTTCTCCGTGACCTCCGTGTCCTCCGTGGTGATTGTCAACATGCTTCGGCCTTCGCCCGATTGCAGAATGGGGGAAGATTCATGACTAGTGCCAGGCGAGCACGATCTCCACAACTCAGCGACGCGGAAATCCTCGCGCAGATTCCGGGTGCCCGGCGGGAAGAGGCTCTCGCTGCGGCGGCCGGTCTCCGTGCGACTGCCGTGCACTATGATGCGGCTTCGCAGCAGGTCGTTCTTACTCTTTCGACCGGGTACGGCCTCATGTTTCCCGCATCCCGAGTTCCTGGCCTCTCGCGTGCCACCGCGGCGCAGCGCTCCGCCGTCACTCTCAGCCCTTCTGGCGACGGTGTTCGCTGGCTGGCCCTGAAGACGGATGCCAGCGTTCCAGGCCTTGTGGAGGAAGCCCTTGGAAAAACCGCCGTCGCACAGGCACTCGGTCGGCGAGGCGGGCTGGTCACTAGTCGAGCCAAGGCGCTCGCAGCCCGCGCCAATGGTGCAAAGGGCGGGCGCCCCACAGGAAGTAGCGGCGTGCGATAGCGCCGTCGCGGCTGTTTCGATGCCAGACGCCCGGCTTTTCGAGTTGAGTGGTCGAGCGCCTCAAACCTCACACCTCAGCCCTTCCCGCTCCTCGCTCCAGCCTCCGGCCTGCTGTTTATTGTGTGAAGCAGGCCTGAGGCGGGAGATCGAAGTCGCAAGGCTTGGGGTTTGAGGCTTGAGAAAGTTCAAACCATGAGGGGCGGCTGGATGTCCAACCCAGCATCCCCACACGAGAGAGCTGAAATGCCGAGTGTCCGCGCAACTGTTTTGCTGCTCGCCCTGCCCGCTGCGCTCAGCGCGCAGAACCTTGTCGGTCGCAGCGACTCCATCTACACGTGGCGCGGCGCCCTTCCCGCAGGCGCACAGCTCACCATCCGCAACTTCAATGGCCCCGTCGACGTCCGCGCCGCCCAGGGCACCACGGCTGAGTTGCGCGCCGAGAAGCGGACGTCGCGCGGGGGGTTGGGCATCCAGGACATTGCGTTCGACCTCCAGGCCTCCAGCAACGGCGACGTGAACATCTGCGCCACGCTCCGCGACGCGGACTACTGCGGCGATCGTCGCGGCTGGTCCAACGATGGCAACGACTGGGGCGAGCGGCTCGGCCGCACCACGGTCGCCATGACGGTGCTGCTTCCGCGCGGCGCGCGACTCAAGGTGAGCACCGGCAATGGCGAGGTCACGGTCAACAAAGTTGGCGGCGACGTGCAGGCGTCCACGGGCAATGGCGCGGTGCACATCGATGGCACCGAGGGCACAGTGAAGGCCAGCACGGGCAACGGCGACGTCGACATCAGCAACGCCCGCTCGGCCGTGAAGGTATCTACAGGCAACGGGCGCGTGAACGTGAGCACGTCGGAGGGCCCGGTGGAGGTGCACACAGGCAATGGCAGCATCGACGTGCAGATGTCGAAGGTCACGGCGCGGGACGACATGTCGTTCAGCACGGGGAGCGGCAGCGTGCGCGTGAAGCTGCCGGCGGGCTACAATGGCGAGCTGGATGCGTCCACGGGCAGCGGCGAGATCAACTCGGACTTCGAGCTGCACGTGCAGGGGCGGCTGAACCCCCGGCGTGTGCGGGCGACGATCGGCACTGGTGGGCCGAGGTTGCGGATGAGTTCCGGGAGCGGGCGGCTGGAGATCCTGAAGAGCTAGGTTTTTGTCAGGCGTACAGCAGTCGTCCGCGGGGTTTGGGGATCTCGCGCTTCAAGGCGTGCGCTGTTGCGACCCACTGGGCGATCGCTGCTTCCGCCTGCTCGAGTGCAGCGCTGTAGGTCGGCCCGTCCGATGCGCAGCCTGCGAGTTCCGGGACTTCGGCAATGAAGGCCTGATCCGGCTCGCTCCAGTAAATGACTATTTCGTATCGATAATCAGACATCGTCACTCCGCTTGCTGAGGAATGCGCCGGACAGCCGCTTCCGAATGATAGTGTCCTTGAAATGTTTCGACACGCTGCCATGGTATGGCCGCGGGGAAACGCGGCATCACCAAGTTCCGGCGGAGCGTATAGGGCTTATGCATGCAGTCCTCGATTCGCAACGTATGCCACTATTACCATAACGCTCCGTGGAGCCCCAGTTGTCGTCCTGAGCAAAGCGAAGGACCTGCTTGCCGCGGGGGCAAAAAGCAGGTCCTTTGCTGCGCTCAGGACGACAAAAGTGGTAGGTCCCTCGCTGCCATCACAACGACGAACTGGTCAGGCGGCCAGCCGACCCTGCGGCATCCAGATGGGGCGGCTGCGCGACTCTCCAACGCACTCGTAGCGCGCCGGCGGAAATCCATGAACACCGATTTCCAGCGAATCGCCCGTGTGCACCGGGATCTTCGTCCCCAGCAGCACGACGGCCGCATCGAATGAATCGCTCTCCACGACCCCGGCCTGGCGTATCGACTCCGGACCAGAGCTGATCGCAAACTGATATTTTGACATGCGCGCTCCGAGTAGGTGACGGGGAGTAATACCCCATGCAGCCAAAAGGTGCGCGTGGGAGACTGACGTGTAGGATTCGACATGCGCGTTCTCCTTGTCGAAGACGATCCACGCCTCGCGGACTCCATCCGCCGCGGACTGCGCGCCGCGGCCATCGACGTGGTGCTCGCGGCCACCGCCGCCGAGGCGCGCGAGCAGCTCCTGTTTGCGGTGCATGACGTGGTGGTGCTGGACGTGATGCTGCCGGATGGATCCGGCTTCGACGTCTGCGCCTTCGCGCGCGGGCGCGGCATTGCCACGCCGATCCTGATGCTCACCGCGCGCGATGGCATTGGCGACCGCGTGCACGGACTCGAGCAGGGCGCTGACGACTACCTCACGAAGCCCTTTGCCTTTCCCGAGCTCGTGGCGCGCATCCGCGCCCTTGGCCGGCGGGCGGGCAACCTGCTGCCGCAACGCGTGCAGGTGGCCGACATGCACGTGGATCTGGTGTCGCGCAACGTGACGCGGGGAGGACGTGCCATCGTGCTCACCGCCAAGGAATTCGCGCTGCTCGAATTCTTCATCCGGAACCTGGATGCCGTCGTCGACCGCGCGTCCAT
>JAYVNZ010000106.1:0-5975 GCA_043758185.1 Gemmatimonadaceae bacterium
CTTGAGCATGTCCGACAGCGACTTGAGCGGACGCTTGCCGCGACCGCGAATGGCCTTGCTGCGGCGGCCGTTGTCGAACAGCGCATCCACCGCTTCCTGGAGCATCCGCTTCTCGTTGCGCAGGATGACTTCCGGCGCGCGATGGCTGATGAGCTTCTGGAGGCGGTTATTGCGGTTGATGACGCGGCGATACAGATCGTTGAGATCCGACGTCGCGAAGCGTCCACCGTCCAACGGAACAAGAGGCCGGAGGTCAGGCGGAATGACCGGTATTACATCCAGGATCATCCATTCCGGCTTGTTGCGCGCTTCGCCCGAGTCGCCCGAGTTGCGGAACGCATCGACGATCTTGAGGCGCTTGAGCAGCATCTTCTTGCGATGCTGCGACGTCTCCACCACCACGGCCGCACGGAGCTGGTCGGCGGTGGAGTCCACGTCGAGGCGACGGAGCAGCTCGCGAACCGCGGGCGCACCGATGTCGGCAAGGAAGGCGGCGTCGCCCTCTTCCTTCGCCTTCGTCTTCAGCTCGATGTAGCGATCCTCGTCCAGGAGCTCGTTGTTCTCGACCTCCTGCGCGCCCTTGTCGATGACGACGTAGTTGCTGTAGTAGATGACCTTCTCGAGATCACGCAGCGTGATGTCGATGAGGTTTCCCATCGGTGACGGCAACGTCTTGAAGAACCAGATGTGCGCGACGGGCACGGCGAGTTCGATATGACCCATCCGCTCGCGGCGGACCTTCGAGAGGGTCACTTCGACGCCGCACCGGTCACAGATGACGCCGCGATACCGGATGCGCTTGTACTTGCCGCAATGGCATTCCCAGTCCTTGACCGGACCGAAGATGCGCTCGCAGAAGAGACCGTCCTTTTCCGGCTTGAACGACCGGTAGTTGATGGTCTCGGGCTTGGTCACCTCGCCCCACGACCACCAGGTGCGCACGCCGGCCATCTCCAGCCGCTCGCGCTCCTTGGGGTCCTTGGGGCCACGGATCTCCTCGGGTGAGGCGATCCGGACCTGAATGAAGTCGAACGCCGATGCGCGAGTGTCGCGCACGCTGCGGAAATCAATCATGTGTTACTCCTCGCTCCCGTTGGACGCATTCTCGGCTGTACCGGTATCGATACCGGTCCCGTAGAAGCCATCCGTACTCTGGCCCATCGTCACCTTGATGCCCAGCGCCTGCAGTTCCTTCACCAGCACGTTGAACGACTCCGGGATGCCCGGCTCGGGCAGGTTCTGCCCCTTCACGATCGCCTCGTACACGCGGCTGCGACCGTTCACGTCGTCCGACTTCACCGTGAGGATTTCCTGGAGCACGTGCGCCGCACCGTATGCCTCCAGCGCCCACACTTCCATTTCTCCAAAGCGCTGTCCACCGAACTGCGCCTTGCCGGCCAGCGGCTGCTGCGTGACGAGGGAGTACGGTCCGATGCTGCGCGCGTGGATCTTGTCGTCCACCAGGTGCGACAGCTTCAGCATGTACACCGCGCCCACCGTGACAGGGGCGGCGAACGTCTCGCCACTCCGGCCATCGCGCAGCTTCACCTTTCCGAACGGCGTGATGCCTGCCAGGCGGAGCAGCTCCACCGTTGCCGCATCGACATCCGCATCCGACTTCTTGCCGAGCATGCCGGCCAGCGCCGACATCTCCTGGTCAGCCAGGTGCTCGGATGGCGACATCGCTGCCGTCTTCTCGAGCGCCTTGATGGCCGCCTTGTACTCGGCCTTCCGGGTTGCGGTCTGCTCCGGATCCTCGGCCTGGTGGAACGCCATCTCGTGGCCGAGGGCGGTGGCTTCACGCTCCACCAGTTCCTTTGCCGCCAGCGCGATGAAGTCGCGCACACGGTGGAAGATGTCACGCGTACCCTGCGACATCGACCGACCGCCCAGCTCGTTCAGCGTGGCGTCGTTCAACAGCACCACCTTGCCGCCTTCCACCCGCTCCGGCTTGATGTCGGCGAGGATGGTCTTCACGTCGGCATCGGAGATCACGAGCTTCGGTGTCTTGAGCTCGAGCGCATCGCGCACCCACGTGAGGCCGGCAAGCTTCAGCAGCAGGCCGATTTCCTTCTCGTTCGCGCCCTGGAACACCGGAGTCTTCGCGTAGAAGCCGAGCAGCTTCGCGGCCCATCCCAGATGGGTCTCGAGAATCTGTCCCACGTTCATGCGCGACGGCACGCCCAGCGGATTGAGCACGATGTCGACCGGCTTGCCGTCCGGCAGGAACGGCATGTCCTCTTCAGGCACGATGCGGGCAACGATACCCTTGTTGCCGTGGCGTCCCGCCATCTTGTCGCCCACCGAGATCTTGCGCTTCTCGGCGAGATAGACCTTCACCAGCTGAATGACGCCCGGGGGCAGCTCATCCGGCTGCAGGATGCGATCGATGCGCTCTTCCGCCTTCTCCTCGAGCTTCGCCTTCTCGTCGTTGGCGGCGTCGATGATGGTGCGGACCTTTTCATTCACCTTCTTGTCGGCCACGCGGAAGGTCTTGAGGTCGAGCGACGAGATCTTGAGGCCGCGGAGGCTCTCCGCAGTGATCTTCGTGCCCGCCGCAATGGCCTCTTCCACCGTGCCACTCTTGAGTGCCAGCGCCACCGTCTGGCCCACCAGCAGCTCGGACAGTTCACCGTCGCGCACTTCGTTGACGCGGATCTTCTCCTCGCCCTCGAGACGACGCACTTCTCCGATCCGCTCGCCGCGATCCTTCTCGACGACCTGGTCCTCGATGCGCGAGAAGATCTTGACGTCGATGACGACGCCCTCCATTCCCGGCGGCACCTTGAGCGAGCTGTCCTTCACGTCCTTGGCCTTCTCGCCAAAGATCGCCGTCAGCAGTTTCTCTTCCGGCGACAGCTCCGTCTCGCCCTTCGGCGTGATCTTGCCGACGAGAATGTCGCCCGGCTTCACGTGCGCACCAATGCGCACGATGCCGCGCTCGTCGAGGTCCAGCAGCGCCTCTTCCGAGACGTTCGGGATCTCACGCGTGATCTCTTCCTGCCCGCGCTTCGTGTCGCGCACGTGCAGCTCGAGCTCCTGGATGTGGATCGACGAATACACGTCGTCCTTCACCAGGCGCTCCGAGAGCACGATGGCATCCTCGAAGTTGTAGCCGAACCAGGGCATGAACGCGACGACGACGTTGGCGCCGAGCGCGAGCTGCCCCATTTCGGTGGCCGCACCGTCCGCCAGCACCTGCCCCGCCCGCACCGCCTGGCCGATCTTCACCAGCGGACGCTGGTTGATGGCCGTGTCCTGGTTGGTGCGCCAGTACTTCCGCAGCTTGTAGCGATCGTGCTGCGTGAGGCGCGCGAGCACCTTGCCGTCGGCCGCAGCCAAACGCAGCTGCTCCGGGCCCGCATCGACGATGATCTCGTCCGCGGTAACGCGGCTGATGACACCATCACGCTTCGCGAGCACGACAGCACCAGAATCCACTGCCACCTTCTCCTCGAGACCCGTGCCGACGAACGGCGTCTGCGGGTTGAGGAGCGGTACGGCCTGGCGCTGCATGTTCGAGCCCATGAGGGCGCGGTTGGCGTCATCATGTTCGAGGAACGGAATGAGCGCCGCGGCGATCGAGACCAGCTGCTCGGGCGCGACGTCCATGTAATCGATGTGACTGGGCCGCGTGAGCGGCACGTCACCCTGGGCGCGCGCGAGCACCAGCTCCTCGACGAAGCTGCCGTCGGGGTTCAATGCCGCGTTGGCCTGCGCGATGATCGCATCCTCTTCGCGGTTCGCATCCAGCCACGCCAGCTCGTTCGTCACCTTGCCGTTCTTGACGATGCGATACGGCGTTTCCACGAAGCCGAGGTCGTTCACCCGCGCGTAGCAGGCGAGCGACGTGATGAGGCCGATGTTCGGACCTTCCGGCGTCTCGATGGGGCACATGCGGCCGTACTGCGAATAGTGCACGTCGCGGACTTCGAAGCCGGCGCGCTCGCGCGTGAGACCGCCTGGTCCCAGCGCCGAGAGGCGACGCTTGTGCGTCAACTCGGCGAGCGGGTTGGTCTGGTCCATGAACTGCGAGAGCTGCGACGATCCGAAGAAGGCCTGGATGACCGCGCTCACCGTCCTGGCGTTGACCAGGTCGTCGAGCGAGATCTTTTCCGGATCCGTGTTGATGGACATGCGCTCCTTCACCAGGCGCGCCATGCGGCTCAGGCCGACCGAGAACTGGTTGGCAATGAGCTCGCCCACCGAGCGGATGCGGCGGTTGCCCAGGTGATCGATGTCGTCAACGTGGCCGCGGCCTTCGTGGAGCTCCACGAGGTAGCGCACGATCTCGACGAAATCTTCCTTCGTGAGCACCGTGAGATCGGCCGGCGTGTTGAGGTTCAGGCGCTGGTTGATCTTGTAGCGGCCCACGCGGCCCAGGTCATAGCGCTTCGGCGAGAAGAACAGGCGCTCGAGCGCCTGCTTCGCCGTCAGCGTATCGGGAGCATCACCGGGCCTGAGCAACCCGTAAATCTGCTTCAGCGCCAGCTCTTCCCCTGTCTTGGAATCGACGGCGTACTCTCTCTGCTCGCCGTTCTCCTTCTTGTAATAGCGGGCCGTGGGATCCTTGGCGAGCGTGTTCTTCACCATCGTGCTCTCGGCACGACCGCTCGTCACGAACACCTTGACCTTGTTGATCTCCGCCTTGCGGATCTTCTTGATGAGCGCGTCGGAGAGCGACTGGCCGGACTCCGCGATGGCTTCACCGTCGGCAGTGACGACGTCCACGGCGAGCATGCGGCGCACCGGGCGCTCCTGGCGCTCGATCGCATCCTGCTCGTCGCGGAGGTCGATGGTCATGTAGGACGCAAAGACCTTGACGGCCTTGATGCCCTGGCGGCGGAGGCGGTTGTACACCTCTTCCGTGAGCTCGTCGCCCTCCTTGACGAGCAACGCATTCTCGGCGCGCTCGCGCTCGGCCTTGAGCTTCTTGGTGCGCAGCTTGGGCGCGTCGTCGGGAGTCGCCTCGCCGGGGAGCTCGATGTCCTCGGCGATGATGGCGCCAATGACTTCACGAATGTCGGTGCGCGACTCGCGCTCCTTCGTGAGGTCGAGGTCGCGGACGGCGAAGAAGAGCCGGAGGATATCCGAGTTCGACCCGTAGCCGAAGGCGCGGAGGAGCGCGGTGGCGGGGAACTTCTTCTTCTTGTCGATGTGGACATACACGATGTCGTGGATGTCGACGGTGAACTCGACCCACGAACCGCGGAACGGAATGATGCGCGACGAAATCAGCCGCTGGCCGTTGGGATGCGTGCTCTCCTCGAACACGACACCAGGCGACCGGTGGAGCTGGCTGACGATGACGCGCTCCGCCCCATTGATGACGAAGGTGCCGAGCGGCGTGAGGAGGGGAAGCTCACCGAGGTAGACTTCCTTCTCGATGATGTTCCGGGGGCGCTTGACCCCGTTGACCTCTTCATTGATGACCAGCTGCAGCGTCGCCTTCAGCGGCGCCGAGTAGGTCATGTCGCGCTCGATGCACTCCTCGACCGTGTATTTTGGCTCGCCGAGTGTGTACCGGACGAATTCCAGCGAGAAATTCTCGTGGACGTCGGTGATGGGGAACAGGTCCTTGAAGACCCGCTCGAGGCCGATGTCCTCGCGGTCGTGCGAGGCGGCGTCCAGCTGGAGCAACGCCTCGAAGGCGCGCGTCTGGATGTCGAGGAGGTGGGGCATTGCCATGCCCTTGTCGTCGAGCTTACCGAAGGAAATCTCTTTCATCATCATGTCAGGCATATCTCACCCGCGAACAGGAGAAACGGCGGAGGCCCCGGGTCCGCTCGCGAAGAAATCGCGGGGACCGGGGCGTGCCGTCGGGATACAGCAGTTGTGGAGCCGTGCAACGAGGTGATGCACGCAGGGCCGAGTTGAGGTCAGAGTGCACGAGCGACCGGGGTTGCGGAGGCGTCGAGATGACGCCCACCGCGACTCCGTCCGGGCGAGCGCCCTTACTTGATTTCGACGCCAGC
>JAYVNZ010000107.1:0-2028 GCA_043758185.1 Gemmatimonadaceae bacterium
GGCGTGAGGACGGCGCGGAAGTGCAGCAATCCAGGCAGCACGAGGCCAAGCCCGCCTGACAGTTCCAGGACTCCGATGAACCGGATGAAGGCGCCAGGCAGTGGGACGTCTTTCGTGAGTGCCGCGATGGGCATCACGAGCTTCGAGCCACCCGCGACGATGAACAGTGCAGCCAGGAGCCCCTGGACCACCCAGAGTGCAATGTGAACCGGCCTGGACATGACGGGTTCCGATGATGTCATGCGTTGCCTTGAAGAAAGGGAGCGAGGTGTACAGCCGCTGTTGGTCCAGTCTTTCACGAAGCCTTGGAACTGTAGTCCTGTTTCGACATACAAACGTGCACCCCACTCCTCAAGGGGTTTGTTGCACGGCTTGCAGCACACATGTGTTTGCCCGCGACGCGTTGGCAGCGAGAGACATCGTTCAATGACGTTCCTGGACATTGCCCGCGCTCGGGCCGTTCGGCATGTTGCATTCATGCCCGCGGCACCAGTGCTCCACGATGCTTCATAGCGATCGAAGCGAACAGCCGGCCTCCGGCTTCTCCGCCGCGTTGCGGTCCGACGTCACGAGTGCGATCGCAACGTACCTGAGCGGATCGACGCCAGCGACGGATGCACGCCTGCACGACATCGCGCGGCGCGTATGCACTGAAGCGCACGAACGCCATCTTTCGTTGGAGGTGATGCTGGAGCGCATGGAGGAACTGCTCCGGCGCGTTCCGCGGTTCGCGGGGGACAGCGAGCAGCGCGAGAAGGCGTTCGAGGTTATCCTGTCCGCGTGCAAGGGCGCATTCCAGAAGTAGGCAGCGCCGCGCCCTGCCGTCGCCCCCCACCGTTCCACTCGCATGCCAATGTCCTGGATCTCCCGACGCGCCTTTCTCGGAAACCTTGCGGCCGCGGTGCCGGTCGCCGCATTCGTGCGCTCCGCGCACGCTGCCGCGGTGCACGAGCTGTCCACCGACGCCGCCACCCTGCACGCCCTTGGCGCAGCGATCCTGCCATCCGAGCTCGGCGACGCGGGCACCACCGCGGCGGTCGACGCGTTTCAGCGCTGGATTTCCGGGTACCGTGAGCAGCGTGAGTTGGTGCACGGATATGGAACGTCCGCGCTGTCATACTCCGGCCCCACGCCAGCGACGAAATGGGCCGCGCAACTCTCCGCACTGAATCGCGGTGCCCGCACCAACGGATCCCGGTCGTTCGCGTCGCTGACGGTCGATCAGCGTCGCGCCATGGTGCGCGCGGACCTGGACGGGTTGCGCATCACGAGCATGCCCGCGGTGGGCAATGCACCCCACGTGGCCGTCGCACTGCTGTCGCACTGGTATGGGAGTACGAATGCCACCGACCGCTGCTATCGCGCGTCCATCGGCAAGATGCAGTGCCGGCCATTGGCAGCATCCTCGCGCGCGCCACTCCCCCTCGCACCGGTACGCGGATGACGGGCTTCACGAAGCGGCGCGTGGTGGAGAGCGACATCTGCATCATCGGCTCGGGAATCAGCGCGGCCATGGTCGCGGACAAGCTCGCGCGGACGACCACTGGAAAAATCGTGGTGGTGGAAGCCGGCGACGAGGCGCCTCCGCTTGGACTGCGCTACGGGCTTCGCGACCGCTACCTCTCGTATGGAGAGAGTCCGTGGCCCAACGATCACCTCGATGGGTACGAAGTGGACGGCCCGCTCCAGTCGCGGTCCATGCAGGTGGGTGGGCTCGCCATGCACTGGGGTGGCGTGACGCCGAGGTGGTCGCCGGAGGACTTCCGCACGCGGACGATGTTCGGCGTGGGCACGGACTGGCCCATCTCGTACGACGATCTGGATCACTCCTACCAGGAAGCCGAGCAGTTGCTCGGCGTGTCGGGCGAGCAGGGTCCGGCAGCAATGGACCCGCGCGGTGCGCCCTTTCCCATGGCGGCGCTCCCGCTCACTCACAACCTGGTGCAGCTCAAGGAGTGGGCATCTGCGGCGGGCATCACGATGTGGAGCCAGCCGTCGGCCAAGAACTCGCGACCGTATGACGGGCGC
>JAYVNZ010000108.1:0-5844 GCA_043758185.1 Gemmatimonadaceae bacterium
GTGCGCATAATGGCGCTTGTCCGACTCGTACTCCACGTGGGCCGTCGCGATGGTGATACCACGCGCCTTCTCTTCCGGCGCCTTGTCGATCTGGTCGAACGCCACCGCCGACGCCAATCCCTTCACCGCCTGGATGGCCGTGATGGCCGCGGTCAACGTCGTCTTGCCGTGATCGACGTGTCCAATCGTGCCCACGTTCACGTGCGGCTTGGTGCGCTCGAACTTTGCCTTTCCCATGGTCTCTGTTCTCTAATGAAAAGAGTGTCTGTGAATCATGCTGACGGCCCGCTCACTGCGTTCGCTCGACTGCCCGCTCCCTCCGGTCGCTCGACAGAGCAATCGTTCGGGCTGTTCGCCGTCCCCCGTCACGCGAGCGACAGCGAGCAGGCCGTCCCGTTACTTCGGTGTCACCTTGGCAATGATCTCTTCTGCCTTGCTCTTCGGAACTTCCTCGTAGTGCGCGAACTCCATCGAGTACACCGCGCGCCCCTGCGACATCGAGCGCAGCTTGGTGGAATACCCGAACATCTCGGAGAGCGGCACCGTGGACGCAATCACCTGCGCCTCACCGCGCTGCGTCATGCCGCCAATCTTGCCTCGGCGCGATGACAGGTCGCCGAGCACGTCGCCCATGTAGCTCTCGGGGCAGACGACTTCCACGTTCATCATCGGCTCGAGGATGATCGGCTGCGCCTTCTTGGCCGCTTCCTTGAACGCCATGGAGCCGGCGATCTTGAACGCCATTTCGCTCGAATCCACGTCGTGGTACGACCCGTAAATCAGCTCGACCTTCACGTCCACCATCGGGTAGCCGGCCAGCACGCCGTTCACCAGCGCTTCCTTGATGCCCTGCTCGATGGGGCCGATGAACTCACGCGGAATGGTACCGCCGACAATCTTGTCCTCGAACACGAAGCCCTGTCCCGGCTCGGACGGCTGCATGTTGATGACGCAGTGCCCGTACTGGCCCTTTCCGCCCGACTGGCGAATGAACTTTCCTTCGACCTTCTCGACGCGCTTCTTGATGGTCTCGCGATAGGCCACCTGCGGGCGACCGATATTCGCGTCCACCTTGAACTCGCGCATCATGCGATCCACGATGATCTCGAGGTGCAGCTCGCCCATGCCCGAGATGATCGTCTGCGACGTTTCCGGATCCGAGTGCACGCGGAACGTCGGATCTTCTTCCGACAGCTTCATGAGGGCAATCGCGAGCTTGTCCTGGTCGGCCTTGGTCTTCGGCTCCACCGCCACGTCGATGACGGGGTTCGGGAACTTCATGGCCTCGAGGATGATCGGATTCGCGTCGTCGCACATGGTGTCGCCAGTGCGCGTATCCTTGAGGCCGATGGCGGCGGCGATGTCGCCGGCACGCACTTCCTCGATTTCCTCACGCTTGTTGGCGTGCATCTGCAGCAGGCGGCCCACGCGCTCACGCTTGTCCTTCGTGGCGTTGTAGACGTACGACCCTGACTTCAGGACGCCCGAGTACACGCGGAAAAACGTCAACTTCCCGACGAACGGATCGGTCGCGATCTTGAACGCCAGCGCCGCGAACGGCGCCTCGTCGTTCACCTGGCGATCCTCGAACGTCTCGTCGTGGTGCGGCAGGTGCCCCTGGATCGCGGGCACCTCGATGGGCGACGGCAGGTAGTCGATGACGGCATCCAGCAGCGCCTGCACGCCCTTGTTCTTGAACGAGGCGCCGCACAGCACCGGCACGAACTCCATCGCGATCGTTGCCTTGCGGATGGCCCGGCGAATCTCCTCAACCGACAGCTCCGCGCCGTCGAGGTACTTCTGCATCAGTTCTTCGTCGTGCTCCACGGCGGCTTCCACTGCCTCGTGGCGCGCCATTTCGCAGGCGTCCTTGTACTCCTCGGGCACGTCCACCACGGCGAACGACTTGCCCAGCGTGGAATCATCGAAGATGTACTGCTTGCGCTCGATGACGTCGATGTGCCCCGTGAACAGCTCACCCGAACCCACCGGCAGCTGCAGCGCGAACGCCCGCTTGCTGAGGCGGTCCTTGATCATCGCCATGCAACGGTCGAAGTCCGCACCCGTGCGGTCCATCTTGTTCGAGAAGATCATGCGCGGGACCTTGTACCGGTCCGCCTGGCGCCACACCGTTTCCGTCTGCGGCTCGACGCCCGCAACGGAATCCAGCAGCGCAACCGCGCCGTCGAGCACGCGGAGCGAACGCTCCACCTCGACCGTGAAGTCCACGTGGCCCGGCGTATCGATGATGTTGATGCGATACTCGGGACCCGCACCTTCCTTGTCCGACTGGCCATGCCGCATCCAGAAGCACGTCGTGGCGGCAGACGTGATCGTGATGCCACGTTCCTGCTCCTGCTCCATCCAATCCATCGTCGCGGCGCCTTCATGCACCTCGCCGATCTTGTGGCTCTTGCCCGTATAGTAGAGAATACGCTCGGTCGTCGTCGTCTTGCCCGCGTCAATGTGGGCCATGATGCCGATGTTCCGGTAATATTCGAGCGGCGTTTCGCGTGCCATATCTTCCCGTCAGGTGTCAGTCGAGGCTGCCAATCAGCGCCAGCGACAAGATCAAGTCAGCAAATGCAAACGCGGGTGGACCAGCGCCCGAAATTCGGGCCGGTGTCCATCCGCTGTCGCCAGGGTGTGACCGCCTCTCATGCGCGATCGGGGACCCAAGGCGCGCCAAGCAACTTCCGCTCGACGTCAGGTTGTCCTGCGTTGCTTCTCGGGAGCGGAACGAATCCGCCGGTCTGAGAACCTCTCCCCATCCAGATCGGGAGCCCATAAAATCGGCCGCAGTGAGCCGGTGCACGGAGCAAAAGTCCCGTAGCCCCATGAATTTATCGGGGATTCAGGCTGTGTCAACTGCTCCAGACTGAATTCCTCGCGACGCCTCCGATTCGATGATCGAGCGGGCCCTTGTCCTCGCCAGTCGCCGCGCATCTGGACGCACGGCGCGAAGCTCTGCACCCTGTCGAGACGGACTCAGCCGCCCATCGCTCCCGCCTCATCGATCCCCGGTACCGCACCGCGCGCACGCAACCCCGACTCGCGATACAGATAGCCCGCGCCGAGCAGAAAAATGCCCACCGCGGCATAGGCTCCCACCCGAAGCCCCACCGACCCGATATCGGTCACTTCCACCACCGCCTTGAACGCGGCATACAGCGCCAGACCGAGTCCCGCCACGCGCAGGCGACCGATCCCGAGCCGGCGACCAGCCACGATGGAGGCGACCCCGCACGCCGCGTAGTACGACGTGAGCAGGAACGCAGCAAGATCTGCCGTGAGCGCCTGCGCAACCTCCATCCGTCCCCACACGATCAGGAAGCCGACAAGCACCCCAACCCGAATCGAACGGCCAACCCGCTCCCCACTGACCCGCCCACGCCCGATCAGCACACCCGCCACCGCAATTCCCGCCGACGCACACAGCGCTGACGCCGATGAGCGGGTCATGAATGGTGTGTACGCGTAGGCCGACCGGCTGGCGAGCTGGTCGAACGCCGACAGCGCGGCGGACCCCAGTGCGAGCCCCACGCCGGCCAGCGGCAATGATGACTCCTCGTCACGAGCCAGCGCGCCAACCGCAATGCCCCACAGCGCAAGCATGGCGACGAACGGAAGTGGCAACGCCCAGAACCGCGTGGTCACAGCAAGACATCCAAGCACCGCCGCACTCAACAGGTGCGCACCGGCTCGCCCGAATTCCGCGCGCGTCCGTTCCAGCTTCCACGCCGCCAGCGCCAGCAGCGTCCACACGCCAGTCACGACAGACCGCTGCCACACCCAGGACGATCCCGACGACGCGACACCAAGTGACACCAACGGCAGCGCGATCGCACTCCACGTCCAGAGCCGCATGGACGCCTGCCGCTCCGTGAGTGCCGCATATGTCACCAGTGCAAGCGCAAAAGCCACCCCCCACGTGAGCGCGTACGGCTGCAATGGAGTCAGGTCCCAACCGGCCAGCATCCCGATGACGGCCGTTGCCACGAATGCACGGGGCAACTCGCTGCGCCACGCCACTTCCCCATACAACAGCGCCCCGGCCGCGCACGCGCCGGCGAAAATGGTGACCAGGTAGGGTCCGTACCATTCCCCACTCGCCGGCAGCGACGCAGCGGCAAGGGAGTACACGAGCGCGCCGGCCACCAGCACACCGAACGCACGCCACCACGCGGGATCGCGCACGGCGCGCAACGCGCCGCCGATCACGGTTCCCCCATACAGCAACAGCGCCAGCGCCGTACCGCCTCCGTCCGACGTGACGAATGGCGCCGACAACGCCCCGGCAACGGCGACGGAAAACACGAACTCGCTTTCGTCGTGCAGGGCCAGCGCCGCCAGCAGTACGGCGGCAAGGTCCACAATGCCAAGTGCAGTGCCGGTCGAAACAATATGAAAGCGAGGGCCGGCGCCCCACGCGACAAGATCGATCACCGCCAGCGACACGGCGAGCAACACACCGCCGTAGCGCACGTCTCCACGATGGCGAAAGACGAGCCCCGCCGCGGCGAGCACCGCAGCCACGAGCAATCCGGCGGCAACACGCACATCCGGCGTGATCAGCCCACGTTCCACCGCCATCTTGATCACGGCGCCCACCGCCATGAGGATCACCAGCGCGGCAAGCGCCAGCGTCCCGTACCTGCCGACCAGCGATTCCAGCTCGAGTCCGGACAGCGCGGAGGCCGATTGCAACCGGTCGGCAAAGGTCGTTCGCGCGGGAAGGTGTGACGACGGCACATGTACGTCACCGCGAGGCGGCACTCGCAGCGCATCCCGCACAACGGACTCCGCGAGGGCGGACCTGTCAGCCGCGTCGTCCCCCGCACGCACCACCGGCGACACCGCCATGCGCAACTCGGCAATTTCGCCCTGCGCCACCAGCAGCTGTCGCTCCAGCAGCGCCAGCCGACCTTCGATACCAGCGGTGGCGTTCGCGCGCGCATCCGGTTGGCTAGAGTCGTCGCGCGAATCGTCGAGTGGACTCATGGCCGGAAGTTACGTCCGCACGGGCCCAGCGCCAGACGCGCCTGCGGTGCCTCGATGGCCTCAAATGCGCGCGACGATCACCAATGGCGATTGCGCCTGCGGCCTCGGCGCAGCGCGCGGCACGGGAGTCGAGGACTTTACGTCGTCTGCGCCCATGACCTCGCTCGGGATGTCAGCAATGACATGCTCAGCCGAGTCGCTGTCCCTCCGGCGCTCCAGCGTGTCGGTCACTTCGGCGCGACGCTCCGCGAGTCGGCGTTCCGCCGAGCGCAGCGTGGACGTCGCGGAGCGACGATCGGTCCCGCGCCGGTCGGCCGACCGGTCCCACGCATCCAGGTGCACGAGCATGTCGTCAAGCGAATGCACACGACGTGCGCCGTCGTGCTCACGACGAAAGACCACGTGCGTCCACCCTCGCACGCCCACCGGCTTGTGCCACGCCCCGCCGATGCGCACACGCCGGCCTGCGATCGCGTGACCGAGCACGCGTTCGTATCGTGAACGCGACAGCAGCGTGATCGGGAAGAGGTCGTCCCACGTGCACAGCCTCCCAACGTCGTCATACGCGTCCGGGCGATCGTCGAGTTCCAGCAGCGAGGGCGCGCGTCCGCGCATCACCGCCGCAATGAGTTGCAGCGACAAGGGATCGCCCAGTGCGGTGATGCTGCGCCAGAATTGCCGTGTGATCCGCCCAGCCATGTCGCGCAACGACACGCGCTCGCCTGACCGCAGCGGCCAGCGATGTCCATCGACATCGGCCGTAAAGGGGTTTTCCGGAAAGCAGGAATGCCTGGCAACCCATCCCATGCGCGAGCTGTGCGGCACCGGCACGAACCCGCGCAC
>JAYVNZ010000109.1:0-3814 GCA_043758185.1 Gemmatimonadaceae bacterium
TAGCAGGGGCGGGACTCGAACCCGCGACCCCGGCATTATGAGTGCCGTGCTCTAACCAGCTGAGCTACCCTGCCCCGCTTCACACGTGAACGCGCAACAACCCGCCAACCCGCGCCCCAGCCACTCAATATCACAAAATTCACTCACTGAAACAACTCGGCCGGCCCTCGCGGACCGGCCGAATCTTGCTCCATAGCGGGGGCGGGATTTGAACCCGCGACCTTCGGGTTATGAGCCCGACGAGCTACCAGGCTGCTCCACCCCGCGCCAGTCTTTCAATACTAGCGACATCACACCCCAAGTCAAGAAACCCACCCCCATTTTTCTCCTCCCACGCAACTGGCTCCCGCTCCACCAACACACCACATTGAGGCGCATCATCCCCCAATCCTGCCCACCATGCGCCCCGCATTCCTCGTCGCCCTCGCCGCCACCGTCGCGGCATATCCCATCACGGCACAACAGTCCTCCGGCCGCACGACATTCCGGGCCGAGGACGCCCTCGACGTGGTCACGCTGACCACCGCCGACCTCACCGACGACGGACGCTACGCCGCCGTGATCAGCACCACTCGGCGCGACGCATTCGGCACGGACTTCCGCCATGATGGCGACCCGACATACCTCCGCGTACCACCGGCTCGCCTGCTCGTGATCGACACACGATCCGGTGGAACGACAGACGTGTTCAACGGCCAGCGCGCGGTGCGCGGGGCACGCTGGGCGCCTGATGGGCACCGCCTCGCGATGCTCCTCTTCAATGGCGACGTGCTCGAACCGGCGGTCTGGGATCGCACGTCGGGCCGCACGACATCGATGCACCTCGCGCCCGGACAGTACGTGGCCGAGAACTCCGACATCCGGTGGAGCTCCGATGGAAAGGATGTGCTCGTGGCCGCGCGCACCACGGCATGGCGCACGGCGGCGCGCACGACGTTCGCCAACATGACGGCGGGTCCGGTATTCGTGCAGTCGAGCAGTGACCCGTTCCTCTCGTGGGACGACATCCGCCGCCAGGGCAACGTACGGAGCGTCGTCGCAATCGACGTCGCCTCCGGCACACCGCGCGAACGCATTCCCTCAGCGATGCTCGCAAGCTTCACGCTCGCCGAGGACGGCTCGGCCATCAGCTACATGCAGGACGTGCAGAAGAAGACGGACTACGACAGCTTCAATTCGGAGACGTCACTCCGCGTCCGCGACTCGGCTGGTGTCGAGCATATCATCAAGGCGACCACCAAGGGCATGCAGTTCGCCTGGAGCGACGACGGCCGCCACTACGCGCATTCGAACGCCGGCCGTGCGTACGTCGGCAGCATTGCCGACACGACGTCGCGGTTGATCGCGGGCGCACCGGAACCGAAGCGCGGTGAAACGCCGGATACGTCGAAGTCCGCGCGTGACAAGGCGGCGCTCGAGCGGTTCAGCGTGCTGCGCTACTCGCCCGCGAATGACGCGGTGCTGCTCTCCAACAAGGAAGGGCTCTGGCTCGCCGACGTCGCGACGGGCGCGAAGGAAAAGATCCTCGCCGCCAGCGACTCCGACGAGACACTCCCACGCGTCGCGGCGCAGGCGTGGAGTCGTGACGGCCGGCAGCTCTGGTTTACCGTGGCCTCGCGGCAGAAGTGGGAACGCGGCATCCTGCGCTACGACCGTACGACGAAGCAAGTCACGGAGCTGGTCAAGGACGGCCGGTCGTATTCCGCGCTTCGGCTCTCGAAGGATGGCAGCACCATCCTGGTGAACGTCGCCAACGGCAACCGGCCGGCGGATCTCTACGCGGGCAACGCGGACCTGAGCAACCTGCACAGGGTCGCGGAATCGAATCCGCAGCTCGCGTCACGCGCGATAGGCCCAACTGAACTGGTCTCGTATCTCGACGCGGACGGCCACGGCAAGAAGGCGGTGGTGTACTACCCGGCGGGCTACGAAAAGGGAAAGACGTATCCCACGGTGTTCGAGGTGTACGAGGATTTCTTCGACGACACCTACGACGTGCGGGCCAACGTCCTCACGGGACAGGGCTACGTGGTCGTCCATCCCTCCGTGGACTTCGACATCGGCTACCCGGGCGAAGCGTGGCTCAAGGGCGTAGGTGCGGCGGCAAACAAGCTGATCGAGATGGGCGTGGCGGACTCCGCGCGGCTCGGCCTCCAGGGGCAGAGCTACGGCGGCTACGCAACCAACCTGCTCATCACCCAGACGAACCGCTTCAAGGCGGCGGTGAACATCTCGGGCAAGGTGGACATGATCAGCTTCTACACCGACAGCCCTCGTCTCGGCGTCCGCAACGTGAACGCGGCGGAAAAGACACAGGACCGGCTCGGCGCCACACTCTGGGCGCAACCGCAGAAATACGTCGCGCACTCGGCCATCATGTTCGCGGACCGCATCACGACGCCACTGCTGTTGATCACCGGCGGGCTGGATTCCAACGTGCCGGCCGACAATACGCGCGAGATGTACTACGCGCTCCGCCGGCTGGGCAAGGACGTGACGTGGGTGAACTACATGAACGGCGGACACGGTGGCGGCACGGCGACCGCGGAGGATTTCCTCGACATGCAGCGGCGGGTGCTCCAGTTCTACGACGGCAAGCTCAAGGCGCCGAAGGGGAAGGTGACGACAGACTGACAAGCAGATCCTTCGCGTTGCTCAGGACGACAACATATTTCTGTCGTCCTGAGCGGAGGGAAGGACCTGCTCTTTTACGGCGACCTCGGCGCAGCCGCCGGCTCCGCAATGCGATACAGCAATTCCTTGTTGCCGCGCACCAGCCCGAATTCCTCGCGCGCAATGCGCTCTTGCAGCGCAGCGTCCGTCTCGACGCGGTGCTTGTACCGCTTCAGCGAATCCACGATTCGCTGCAGCGAATCGATGGACCGCACGAGCACCGCGCGGCGCTGTCGCTGGCGCAGCAGGTCACGCGTGCCGAACTCCCCGCCCTGCACCGCGAACACGAGCGCCGCAACAACGGCAGCGGCTACGAGCACCTGCTTGACCCGTCGTGCGCCGCCGCCACCCGCCGATGTCTTCCGCGCCCGCGCCATCCCGTGTCAGGGACGGCGCAACGCGTCCGCGATGGCCGCGTCGGCGAGGGGCGCCATCACCTTGTAGCCGGCTTCGGTGGGATGCACGCCATCATTGGACAGGCTCTTCGGCAATCCCTGCCGCTCGTCGGCCATGACGGTGTGGTAGTCGAGATACGTGGCACCAACGCGGGCAGCATACGCCTTCAGCCACGCATTCACGGCGATGATCTTCGGCGCCGGAGTGAGGCCGGTCTTCCATGGATAGTCATACACCGGCAGGATGGATGAGAGCACGACGCGAATGCCGTTCGCCATCGCGATCTCCGTCATCGATGCCAGGTTATCCTCGATCATCTCCAGCGTGGACGGACCGGTATTGCCGGCAATGTCGTTCGTGCCGGCGAGGATGACGACGACGCGCGGGTGCAACGCCACGACGTCCGCGCGAAAGCGCACGAGCATTTGCGGCGTGGTCTGGCCGCTGATGCCGCGGCCGATGTAGGGCTTGCCCGGAAATGCTGTCGGAAAGAGTCTCGCCCAGCCGTCCGTGATCGAGTTGCCCATGAACACGACGCGGGCCTCACCAGCCGCAGGCGCTGGGAGTGCGGCATTCGCGGCCCGATAGCGCTCGAAGTTGGCCCAGTCGTTGTGCAACATGCTGTCGGCTCTCTGCTGCCGCCGCGCGGCGAGTTGCTCGGCGGTGGGCGGCGTGGCGGCCGGCGACGCCTGTGCACGCAGCGTCGCACTGGCGCCGCATAGCGCTGCGATCAGCAGCGCGGCGG
>JAYVNZ010000110.1:0-7623 GCA_043758185.1 Gemmatimonadaceae bacterium
AGGTGCACACCGGGCGGGAACGTGAGCTTCTTGAGTCGTGCCTGAACGTCGGCCGCAACATCTCCCGAGCCGCGCCCAGCGACATTGGCCTGAACGGCCACGACCAGGTCGCGGTCGAGGTGATCGATGATCGCGGGCCCCAGGCCCTGTTTCACTGACGCCACCTGCCCCAGCGGCAGCGAGCTCGGTGCGCCGGTGGGGCCGGCCACAATGAGCGGCAGCAGGCTCAGGTCATCGGCGTTGCGGCGCGACTCCGGCCTGAGGCGCACCTGAACCTTGCGCATCTCACCGCTGGGGTCCTGCCAGTCGCCCACATCGATGCCCGCAAAGGCAGGTCGTAGTGACTGCGCGATCTGGCCCACGGTGATGCCCAGCGTGCCGGCCACGCCGCGATTGAGGTCCACCTCGAGCTCCGGCTTCAGGCCCTTGGTGCTCAGCCCGACATCCACGGCACCCGGGGTATTCCTCACCACGGTCATGACCTGCTCCGCCGCCGTGTTGATCGACGCCAGGTTGTTTCCACGCAGCTGGAACTGCAGCATCTTCCGGCCGCCGCCAAAGTCATTCGTGAACACGGAGAGCGTCACGCCGGCCACGCGCTTCATCTCGCCACGCAGGTCGGTTGCCAGGTCTTCCACGCTCTTGCTGCGCTTGTCCTTTGGAATGGTGTGGACGAAGATGTTGCCCTCGTCCACGCTGCCGGACGTGCCGCCACCGAGTGTGGTGTACGTGTAGTCCACCTCCGGGTGCGATCGCGCGATGCGCGCGGCTTCCTGCGCCTTGAGCCTGGTGTACTGGAGGTTCGAGCCCGGCGGCGTCTCGAGGGCAATGATGAACTGCGACCGGTCGTCTTCCGGGAAGAAGCCGACGCCCACCGTGCGCTTCGGCGGAATGACCCTGGGCAGCATGATGAACATTGCCGCGCCCAGCACGCCCAGTCCCACCTTGGCCAGCGTCGGCAGGCGTTTGCTGGTGAGCGCGAACACCACAACGCCGACACCGGCCAGCGCGCCAAACAGCCCGCTCACCCCACGTGAAAACAGCGTGAACGAGGCGAAGAAGGTGCCCACCGCCAGCGCGCCCATTGCCGCGCGGTGATCGAGCGCCCACGCGATGACCTTGCGATAGTTCTCCGCCTGACGGTTGAACCACGCGTTGAAGACGTCGAGCTTCTTCGTGATCCACGCCTTCTGCTCCTCCGTCTGGTGCGGGTCGGGCCAGAAGGCGGACAGCATGGGATCCAGCGAGAACGACACGAACAGCGACACCGCCACGGAACACGCAATCGTCAGAGCAAACGGCTTGAACCACTGCCCTCCCACGCCCGGCATGAAGCCGATGGGAATGAACACCGCGAGAATGGAGAACGTGGTTGCCGCCACGGCAAGCCCGATCTCATCCGTGCCTTCCACCGCGGCGCGATAGTGATCCTTTCCCATTTCCACATGGCGCACGATGTTCTCGCGCACCACAATGGCGTCGTCGATCAGGATGCCGATGGCGAGCGAGAGGCCGAGCAGCGACATGGTCTCCAGCTTGAAGCCCATGACCCACACGGCAATGAAGCTCGCCAGCACGGACACGGGCAGCGCCAGGCCGGTGATGACCGTGGATCGCCAGGAGTTGAGGAACAGGAAGACGACGAGCACGGTGAGGAACGCGCCCTCCACCAGCGCCTCTTCCACGTTGCGCACGGCCACGTCGACGCGCGTGCCCGAATCGCGAACCAGTTCCATCTTGGTGCCGGGGCCCAGCGTGGGCTGGAGCAGCGCCACGCGCGCGCGAATCTTGTCGCTCACGTCCGTGGTGCTGTAGCCCTTCGACTTCTTGATGTCGATGCCGACTGCTTCCTTGTCGTTGTACAGCGCCAGTGTCCGCGGCTCCTCGGTTCCATCACGGACGTCCGCTACGTCGCCCAGGCGCGTGGCAACGCCGTTGCGCTCGGACACCACGAGTTGCTTGAACTCCTGTGCATTCTGGAGCCGGCCCTTGAGCCGGATGGCACGCTCGTCCAGGGCACCCGTCACGCGTCCAACCGGCGCGGCAAGGTTCTGTAGCGACAGCGCCTGCACGATCTGGCCGACGCTCACGCCAGCGCTCTGCATGCGCGACGGATCGAGTTCCACCGTCAACTCGCGTTCCACCTTGCCGCTCACCGTTACCTCGGCGACGCCGGAAATGGAGCGCAGTTCTCGCGTGATGGTGGGATCGGCCAGGCGCGTCAGCTCCGCCTGGTTCAACGTGGAGCTCGACAGTGCGAGCGACACGATGGGCCGGTCAGTGTCGTTGAACTTCTTGATGATCGGCTCCTTCATCTCAACTGGCAGGTCCGCACGCTTGGCGGAAATGGCGTCGCGCAGGTCCTGCGACGCCTCGGCGAGGTCCTTGCCGAACTCGAACTCCACCAGGATGAAGCCGAAGCCATCGTAGGCAGCGCCGTTCACGTGCTTCACCCCCGTGATGGAGGTGATCTGCTCCTCGATGGGATCGAGGATTTCCTTCTCCACGCCGTCGGGCGATGCTCCCGGGTACGGAATACCCACCGTCACCACAGGCGGAGCGATATCCGGAAACTCGTCCGTCTTGAGCTTGAACAGCGCGAACAGGCCGAAGATGGCCAGCGTCGCCATCGCGACGACGGTGATCAGCGGCTTCTTGATGGCGAAATCGGAGATGAACATGTCGAGCCCTGATTGAATGTCGTCCTCAGCGAAGCGTAGAACCTGCTTTCCCTATAGTCGTCCTGAGGGCAGTGAAGGACCTGCTTTCCCTGCCCTTCGACCCTACTTCCGCTTCGCATCCGACGGTGCCGACACCTTCACCGGCGTACCCGGCGAGATGCCGCGCGCGGCGCCGAGCAGCACGGTGTCGCCCGGTGCAATCCCGGATGTGATTTCCACCGTCTCCGCCGCCGCGTCACGAATGCCGAGCGTCACGTCCACCTTCTCGATCCTGCCGTTGCGGAGTCGTACAACCGAGGGCCGAAGTCCCGTCTCGTCCACCGCGGCGAGCGATACCGTTGGCGCCGTCCTGGTCTCAGTGGCCACGCGCCCTTCGGCAAACAATCCACCCACCAATGTGTTCCCGGCGTTGGGAATGGCCGCCACGATCTTCACCTGGAGCGTCGACGGATCCGCGGAGGGATTGATGCGCGTGATGCGCCCCGCAAACGTGCGGTTCGGGTAGCCATTCACCTTGAACTCGATCGGCATGCCGAGGCGGACCAGCGAGAGTTGCGCGGCGGGCAGGCTCGCCTCGAGCTGCATGCTGCCGGGGTCCATCACCGTAAAGAGCGCACCACCCGGCGATACCACATCGCCGGCATTCACCTGACGCTGCGACACGATGCCGGTGAACGGCGACTGCACGCTGGCCTTGTCCAGCATCTTCTGCACGTTCGCCAGCAGGGCGCGGGCATTGTTGAGTTGCGCCTGCGTCCCGAGCAGTGCATTCCGCGAGCGCTCCACTTCACGCTCGGCAATGGCACCCGCCTTCTCGAGCGTCTCGGTGCGCGACAGGTCGCGCCGCGCGTTCTCGTAGCTGCTCTGCGCCGTTGTCACGGTGGACCGGGCCGACAGCGCCTGGTCGCGCTGCACGGACGCGTCGATCTGCGCCAGCGCCTGCCCCTTCCGGACTGGCTGGCCAGCCTCCGCGTACGTCTGGAGCACCGCTCCACTCATCTCGGCGCGGATGGTTGCCTGGCGCTCGGGCATGAGCGACCCCGAGATGGCCGGTCCGGTCTTGATCACGTCCGACTTGACGACGGTGATGTTTTCCGGCCCCACCAGCATTGTTTCGGGCTTCGTCGTCGCGGCACTCGCGTTATCCGTCTTCTTGCAGGCGGTGACTGACAGCAGGATCGCGGCGATCGTGAGCAACGCCGATCGGCGTGCATGCATGTGTTCCATCATGGCGTGGGGCTCCCGATAGGTGCCGCGCCAGCGGAACCGGCGGCGGAGGGTTGTGTCGGCTGCTGCGGTTGTGACTGCGGCTGCTGCGGCTGGGCGGTGGCGCGCTGCGCGGCCCCACCCAACGCTGCGGTGTTGATGGGCAAGTCGCGAATGAGGGTGATCCTGGCACGCGCGACCGCGAGGTCGCGTGCGGAGAGCGCCTGGTTCGCTACCGCCTGCTCCAGCAGCAGCCGCGACTGCGTCAGGTCGGTCTGGGTGGAAATGCCTTCCTTGTATCGAAGCTGGTCGATGCCATAGGCACGCTGCGCCTGTTGTGCCGTGCCTCGACTCGCCTGGAACGAGGCCTCTGCCGCCCGGAGCTGGTTCAGCGCCACGCGGGTGTCGAGCGACGCAAGCTCCTTCGACTGCTGGAGGCGCGCCCGTGCTTCGTCGAGGTTGGCGCGCGCCACCTCCACCTGCCCGCTCACGCGGCCTCCATTGAACAGCGAGAGGCTGAGGGACCCGCCCACCGTCCAGTTCTCGCTGTACTGGTTGATGGAGGGAAACAGGTTGCTGGGGAAGAACAGCCGCTGGTAGTTCGAGGTGATCGAGAGCGATGGCAGCAGGTCGGCGCGCGCGCTCTTGAGCTGCCCCTCCTGGGCACGAACAGCCTCTTCACTCTCGCGCACGGGTGCGCGCCGGCTCACGCTCGTATCACTCGCTGTCACGCCGCTGGCGATGTCCGTACCGGCGCTGCTTTCGATGATGCTGGTGATCGTTGCCGGCTCGTCGATGGGTGTGGTGAGCTGGAGGGGCGTGTCGAACGACACGTTCAGCAGTTGCCGCAGTCGCAGGTACGCCACGTCCCTGTCGCCGCGACGTGTGATGAGGACAGGGCGCTGGTTGTCTCGCGACACCGTCGCACGCAGCAGGTCGAACTCGCTCTGGTTGCCCACCTGGCGAGCGACGCGCGTCTGCCTCAGCAACTCTTCCGTTTGTGCCAGCGACGTGTCCGCAATGACGACGAGACGGTCGGCGAGCACCGCGTCGAAGTACGCCTGCGTGACATCGAGCGCCAGTTGCGCACGCTGCGATCCAAGGTCGATCTGCGCGGAGCGACGCTGCGCCTCCGCAGCGTCCGACTGGCCAGCGACGCGACCACCGGAGTAGACGCTCTGTGAAAGCGCCAGCCCGAACGTGTACTGGTTGCGCGCACCGAAGCCCACCTTGCTGAAATCGATGCCCTGCACCGCGGCGCACGTCTGTGCCTGCGCCAGCGCGGCGGCGCGCTCGGCCGCAGTCGCCGTCGCGGCGATCCTCGGTGCGCATACCGATTGTGGAGCCGGCTTCGCCGTGCTGTCCGGTGTGGACGATCCACCCGCGAGCGCGGAGAACTGGGACCTGAGCGTGCGTGAATACCCCAGGCTCGAATTCAGCTGCGGATAGTATTGGCTGCGCGCCTGCTTGAGCTGCCCGGATGTGCGCGCAACGCCCGCACGCGCGATGGTGAGCGCTTCGCTTTCGCGCGCCGCCGTGCGAATGGCGTCATCGAGCGAGAGGGCGATGGCCTGGGTGTTCGCGGCGGGTTGCTGTCCGCCGGCGATCATGGGGGACATGGCCGCGAGCAGCAGGCCGAGCGCATGCGCCTGGCGTCGGCGTGATCGCGTCGTTGCGACAGTCATTGCGATGATGGGTGCCGGGAGGGTGTGCGTCATGCGGTGCGGGCCTTTGACTTCTTCACTACGGGCGACGCGGCCTTTTTCTTCATGCCGATCATCTGGAGGAAGCACTGCACGTAGCGTGAGGGTGCTTCATCGATCGGGGGATACACGTCGGGAACGAAGCTCCTGGCCATCGCGTCGCTCATGACGGTGCCGGTAAGCATCACCGCGGCGGTTTCGACGTCGGAGTTCGGGTCCGCCATGCCCAGCGACTGCAGCTTGCGGAGGTATGCGATGATCGAATGGTGGATGATGTGTCGTCCGCGACACGCAAACTCCGCGGCCTCGGGCCGCTCCTCGATCTCTCCCATCGTGTGCACGAGGAGCGGCCGCATGGCGCGCACGTTCTCGAGGCTGATGGTGACGAACTCCGTGAGCTCGGCCTTCGGGTCCACCGGCTGCGCGGGGAGTTCAGGCGGCGCATTGATGGCGTGTGGTCCCAGGACGGCCTCGAGGAGCGCGCCCTTGGATCCGAAGGTCCGGAACAGGGTGACCTCGTTGACGCCGGCCTCGTTGGCGATGAGGCGCGTCGTCGCGCCCCGGAAGCCGTGCTTCGCGTAGACGCGCGCGGCGGCTTCGAGAATTCGTTCTCTGCTGATCATGGCAGTGAGGATAGTGAAAACAGTTGTGTATGCAAGTACCTACTTGCTTACTAACCGAATATACGCCGAAGAAGGATGATATGACTTCCAGTCCGAATGGCAAGCAGCGAGTGTCCGCATGGAGTTGTGGCGCCTTGGGCGGCGCGCAGGATTGGCTCGCCGTACTTCATGGCTGTTTGTCGTTGCCCCTCCCGATTCTCCCTTGACGCTCATGCCGCTCTCGACGCTGCCAGGACCGCGCAGTCGCTATTTCGGCGAGCTGGCGTTCGCGATCACGCGGCGACCGCTCACGTTCCTCCCTTCACTGGCCAGGAAGTACGGGGACGTCGCTGCCTTTCACATCGGCAACCAGCCCATCGTCCTCCTCAGTCATCCCGATCAGGTGCGAGATGTCCTCGTCACGAACGCGCGCCAGTTTCACAAGGGGCGTGGACTGGAGCAGGCGAAGCTGCTCCTCGGTGAGGGATTGCTCACGAGCGAGGACGATTTTCACCTGCGCCAGCGACGTCTCGCACAGCCCGCATTTCACCGGGCGCGCGTCACTGCCTACGGCGACACCATGGCCGCATACGCCGAGCGGAACGCACGCCGCTGGGAGAACGGCCAGGTGATGGACGTCTCGCGCGAAATGGCAGCATACACGCTGGCCATCGTGGGCAAGACGCTCTTCGATGCGGACATCGAGGGCGAAGCGCGCGAAATCGGCGAGGCGCTGGGCGCCGCCATCGCGGCATTCAACGTCATGGTGCTGCCCTTCGGCGAACTCCTGCTCAAGCTGCCGTTGCCTGCCGCCCGCCGATTCACGCGCGGTCGCGACCGGCTCGACGCAACCATCTACAAGATGATCGCCGAGCGTCGCCACTCCGGCGACGATCGCGGCGACCTGCTCTCCATGCTGCTCCTCGCGCACGACACGGAGGGTGACGGATCCGGCATGAGCGACCGGCAGCTCCGTGACGAGGCGATGACGCTGCTCCTTGCCGGCCACGAGACGACCGCCAACCTGCTGACGTGGGCCTTCTACCTGCTCTCACAGAACCCGCACGCCGAAGCGCGTCTCCACCGCGAACTCGATGCGCTCGGCGAATCAGTCCTCACGGCAGGCGACGTTGCGCGCCTGCCGTATACGCGCGCGGTGATTGCCGAGACGCTGCGATTGTATCCGCCGGCGTGGATCGTGGGGCGTCGTGCGATGACCGAATACGCAATCGGTGACGCGCTGGTGCCGGCACGCACCATCGTGCTGATGAGTCAATGGATCGTCCATCGCGATCCACGCTGGTGGCCCGACGCGGAGGCGTTCCAGCCGGAGCGCTGGCTCGCGGGCGGCAGCGCACTCGACCCTGCGCGACCGAAGTTTTCCTATTTCCCGTTCGGAGCCGGCACGCGCGTGTGCATTGGCGAACAGTT
>JAYVNZ010000111.1:0-12223 GCA_043758185.1 Gemmatimonadaceae bacterium
AGTGCCGCGCAAGCCTTGCCGGTCTGTTGGCGGACGTTGTGTCCAGTGCGACTGAGGGTGCGTCCCCTGCCACCCAGCCGAGCATCGGGATCGTGAGCACGATCGCGCGGCCTTGAGCGCGGGCTGCTGCGACACGTCCCATCACCGCGTCGCCAACGCCGTCGCCGTAATCCCACGCGCCATTGCCAGAATGAACGAGGAAGCGGTCGTTCGACCATGTGCCGTTGCCGTCCTGCCCGACGTTGCTTGCCCCAGTCTCCCAGTTGAATGCCGAGAGCCGGTTGCCGCCGAAGCGGGTGAGGGTGATTTCTGGTGGCACCGTTGCGCCGAACCACGGCCCTGCACCGCGCGGCGAGGTGCCGCGCTCCACGAAGTTCGCACCGTAGATGAAGCGGGAAATCGGGTGGCGATCCGCGGTGGCAATGGTGAGGGTGAGCGGGCTCGTGTCGGGGCTAGCCGCCAGCGCGCCTCGCCAGCGCGGCTGCGAATGCTCCTGGCGTGGGCGCTGCCCGGTGATGCGGGCGATCATCCGCCTCACGACCGCCCGGTGGCGCCAGAGGCCGGAGTCGCGCGTCAGGACAGCCGTGCCCAGTAGTGCAGCCAGCACGAGAATGAGGGCCGCGAGAAATTTCGGCGCGCGGGGGGATGTCGTCACAGTGGGCGCAAATGAGTCGCATGCTTGAGTCGCGTCCAGCTAACGTACGACGTTGACGCGCCGTGCGGCTGGACGGTGTCAGTACAACGCCGTCGCGTTGCCGATGCTGCCGACGCCGCAGTCCACTGCCTTGTGGATGCACTGCGTGACGATGGTCTGCATGACCGACGGGATCCATCCATTCATCCAGTCGGCATGGGCTGAGTAGCCGCCGGGCAGCGACGCGGCATACATGTCGGAGGTCAGGCGCCACGTTGCCGGGTTCTTGCCAGTCACCGGATAGTCGAACTTCTCGGTGATGGCCGGCAGCGGAATCGGGTGCGTCGCTGGACAGCTGCTCTTCTGCGGCGGGTTCCGGTAGTCGGGGAACGCCATGTGGCTCTTGTGGTCCGGCAAGTCGAGGTTCTTCCCATCCCAACATTGCGGGAACTGGATCTCCATCCGCACGAAGTCCCCCGCCGGGCAGGTGGTGGGAATGGAGGCGAAGTCCTTTGTATAATGGTCGCGACAGCTCCAGTTGGTGTTCAGCTGCACGCCCGCCGCCGTCTTGTCACCCGCGATCATGCGCAGGCCGACAGGGAAGACCTGGATGGACTTTGGATCCATGTTGTAGCCCGACTTGTAATAGAAGATTCCGAGATCGGGGATCTGCACCTCTCCATTTCGCGTGTCCACCAGCGCCGCGACCCAGTATCCGGTGCGGTTCGCGATTCCGCCGAGGCAGGTCGAGCCGCCCGTGGACGCAACGCTCGTGGCAGTCGTGCTGGCGCGCACGGCCGTATTGCCGAAGAAGACATGCAGGTGCGAGGCACCGGGCCGGTTCGGGAAGACGATAGGGTCATCGAACGACATTGTCGCGAGGTCGCATGTCGTGCGGAAGGCGCCCTCGCTGCCATCGCCCACAGCAGGCATCGCTGTGGTGGAGGCAATGCGCAGCGCGGTCGTCCCCTCGCTGCCCAGCGGGACGGTGACGGTCGTGCCAGCGATCACCATCCCAAGGTTCGGGTTATTCAGCACGGTCGTGAGAAGGGGCCCGTAGTCGCAATGCTGTGTCTTGCCCGGCGCGGGGTCCACTCCGCCGAAGCCGTAGGCAGAGCACGGGATCTGGTGGAATGCAGTCTGCTGCACATATGGGCCGGCCGAGGCACCGAGATGCAGAAGGCGTAGGCCAGCGAACTCGCACACACTGCCAGCCGCCACGCAGAAGGTCCACGAGGACGCCGTAGCGGCGGGCCACACCACCGTGAGCGTCGTGGTCGCAAACGCCTCCCCGCTCGAGGCCCGAATCGTTACGGTGCCTGCGCTGAGCGCGTTGACCTTACCGGCCAGGCCGGGCGCCGCCACCGCGGCGTTATCGGTGGTGTACGCCACCGCCGCCGAGGGCATCACCGTTCCCACGGCATTCTTGACCGTGGCCGCCAACTCCACGGTGTGCCCGGCAATCACGGTGGGAGCGCTGAGGGAGAGCTGCACACTGGCCGGCGCGTCGGTCCTGATGGCAGGCCCCTCGGTTGCAACGGGCAGGCTATCGCTGCCGCATCCGACGCTTGTGAGCACCAAAATCAGCCTAAAGACCAAGCCTGCGTGGTAGCGAACGGGAAGCAAGACAGGAAAAAGGAGAGGCGCGGCGTTGCGGTCCGAACTGTCACGGACGCCACACGGGACACGATGACGAATCGTCTGTCCAGTGACTGGTCGATGTGCGCGGGGAGCGCACGCCGCGGCAACGCTCAATGTCCACTGCGCTGCGCGGGCCACGTAGACACCAGAAGGCGCAAGCCGAGATACTCGAGCGTGCCGTGCTCGCGCCGATATCGTTGGTGCATCAATTTGTACGACGCCTTGATGAGGGCGTCGTCTTCGAGCGAGTGCATGAGCGACGGCAGGCCAGTCTGGTAGCGCACCACCGGCCGATCCACGAACTGCCACCCCGACGCCCGGATCGCGCGCAGATAGAACTCCACGTCTTCGCACCGTGAAATGTCCTCGTCGTAACCGCCGATGGAGCGCGCGACCTCACGACGCACCATGCACGCGGAGTTCACGAGCGGCGTGGTGGTGAAGAGGAGCGCTGCGCACAGGCCTCGCCGCGACGTAATGCGCTTTAGATGTGTGGCCGCCATGGCAAAGTAGCGTTGCTCGTGCGCGAGCACTTCCGCGTCCTCGCCCACCGGCGTCACTACCCCGACCGCTACGCCGCTTGCAGGCCAGCGGACGAGCGCACGCGACAGCGTTTCGAGCGCGCCGGGCAGCAACGCATCATCGTCGTCTAGGAAGTGCACGAACTCCCCGCGAACAAGCTCGAGCCCGTGGTTGCGGACGCGGGCTGGGACCCCGTCACTGGGATTGATGGTGCGATGGTAGTGCAGACGCGCGTCGGCGATCGACGCGACGTGAGACTCGGCCGAATTCTCGGCGCTGTCGTCAAGGACGATTACCTCCACGGTAACGCCCGTTTGATCAAGGGCCGAGCGCGCCGCTCGCACTACGTCGTGCTCCCGGTGGAAGGTGGGAATGACGACCGAGACGAGTGGCGTCGTCACCTGCGACCGCGCGCGAGACGGTCGCGCAGGAGTCGGGTGCGATGCGTGAGGGACTCGAATCGAATCGCCAGCCGCGCGCGCGGCGTGGCGGAGATCACTATGAGTGACTCGAGCCTTGTCTCGTCAGGGCGCCAGCGCATCTTCGAGCGGTCCAACCCGGTTGAGAGGTTGGCAAAGGGAAGGCCGAGTTCAATCGCGTGCTTCAGCGCCTCGGCCACCAGGGTGGTCATGACGCTGTATTTCCCCCAGGTGGGATCGTAACCCGCGTAATAGAGGTAGATCCCGCCCCCGTAAAGGAACCCGATCCGCATGGCAACCACCTTCCCGTTGACTTCAAGCTCGAACATCCGCACAATGCCGCGGGGCGCGAGGCGACAGACAAGCGTGCGGATGAAATCGCGCGCCTCCGCGGAGTCGAAGCAGTCGCGGTGGACAACGCCATCCTCCACCGCCGCGCGCGACGCGTGCAGGGCGAAGAAGCGATCCAGCGTCGGGCAGATCGTATCCAGCGTGTCGTGCACCCGGAGCGACGGGGTCAGTTTTTCGCGACCGAGCGAGTTGTAGCACTTTCGCAAGGCCTCGCGCGTGTTCCGCGGCAAGGCACTCTTGAAGGTGTCCCAGCTTGCGGGTAACGGGACGATCAGAACGGACACCGTGGATGCGCCGCAGGCTTCCGGCGCCGCGGAGGCGAGCGAGGCCGCGCCGTCCTCAGCGAGTCCGCTCCAGATCAGCCGATCGTGCTCGCGGCGCCGGTCGATCTCGTCGTACAGCGCCGCAACCATGCGCGCCTCGTCCTCCTTTGCAACGAGCATCCCGCGAACTTCGGTGATGTTGGGATCCGCGCCTATGAAATGCAGCGTCCGCGCGACCGCCACACCCGCGATGCGGCGCTCTGTAAGCATCATTGGCGCGACACCAACAAGCGCGCCGCGGGCGTCGCGCACGACAAAAAGCCGTAGCGAGTCGCGCGTGAGGGCGGTATCACGCCTGAGCGATTGCCACCAGGAGACGACCCATGCGGGACTGAAGAAGGGCATGGCGCGCAGCCGTTTGTGGAGCGCTGTCCACTCCACCTCGAGTCCCGGTTGCTCGAAATTGGTGAGGCAGGCGATGCGCAGCGCGTCGTCGTGCAGATCGTCGACCAAATGGAAGTTGGGACGGCCCGGCACGGGAAACTCTACGATGGTGGGCTCGTGACGGCCGGGCATGAGCGGTAAGCCTCAGTTTAACCGGATTCTACCGCCGCGCCAGCGGGGTCCCCTGCGCACATTACACCATGCCGACCGCGACCTGCGTCCAAAGCAATCCCCTTGCCCTGCTCTCAGCGTGCACCAGAAACGCGGTGTCGTAGTTCTGACCACGGCGCTTGTTATGGTATGTAGCATTCCGGTGTCGCACGGTGTGCGCGCCTACCTGGCGCGACGGAACGCCTATACGCCGCGCCGCTGGACCGTGCCGCGTCCCCCCGATGCGGCATGGCTCGGGCTGCGTGACGTGCGGTTCACCGGTCGCGACGGCACACGCATTGCCGGCTGGTATTGCCGCTCACGCAACGGAGCGGCGGTGATCCTGAGTCATGGCTCGGACGCGGACCGCTCTTCAATGCTGGACGAAGGCCGACCGCTCGCGGCAGCGGGGTTCGGCGTACTCCTTTACGATTTGCCTGGCCATGGCGAGAGCGAAGGGCGCATCGAGCTTGGGGAGACGGAGCGTGCGGCCATGCTAGGCGCGGTGGACCTCGTGCTCTCGCAGCCGGACGTCACGTGGCGTCAGGTGGGGGTGCTTGGTTTCTCTGACGGCGCGTACATCGCGGCCCAGGTGGCGCTCACCGAGCCCCGAATTGGCGCCATGCTCCTCGAGGGGGCATACGGCAACGTCGAGGAACAGATCCGCGACGAGTTCGCTGGTGCGGGGTGGCTGGCACAGTGGGGCGCCGTGCTGGCTGACCGGCAGATGCGCGGGCACGCGCCGCGACGGCCGCTGGCCCTCGCCAGCCAGTTCTCCCCACCAAGGACGGTGATCGTCTCAGGCTCCGCGGACCGTACAGTGCCTACCGCTCTGGGGCGCGCACTGTATGACTCGGCACGGAACCCGCGCGAGTTCTGGGTCATACCTGGGGTCGCACACGGCGGGTACGTGCGCGGAGATTCGGGATACGCAGCGCGGATGGTGGCATTCTTCCAGCGGGCGCTGCTCGGTACACGCCTGTGAGGTTGCCGAGCATTTGAGCGCTCCGCGAAATTGGCGGTCACCCTTGGCAAATGGCCGCGCCGACAACGATCACTCAAGCGGGCTGATATATTTGTCAGGTCGGGACAACCGGGTCGATCGATCGTCTCCGTCGCGAGGCAGATCCGCCCGTGTCCCGCCCGAGCCGTTCCCCTCTCCGTCGTTTCGACTCCCAGCATGCGCCACATCGTCGCGAAGATCCGACGCAGCCTCGCGCGCGACGCCGACCTTCCGCTCGGCACGCGCGCCGCGAAGGCGGCTCGTTACCTGATTGGCTCGGTCGGCGGCCCGCGCAAGCTGCGCGACTGCAGCACCGTGGGGCCGCGCCCGCGCGTGGTGGGACGCGTGATCGTCCGAAACGCGGGGCGGATCGATGTGGGCGCCGACGCGGTGTTCTTCGCGCGGTATGCACCGGTGGAGCTGACGGCTCCTCTGGGAGGCACGCTCACCCTGGGCAACGACGCGCACGTGAACTACGGCACCATGCTCCGCGCCCATGCTGCGGTGCGCATTGGGCGGAACACGAGCTTCGGTCCGTACTGCATCGTGGACGATCTCGTCGTGCGCGAGGAAGAGGGGCAGCGGGTGGAGCGCGGCGACCCGATCGAGATCGGCGACGGGGTGTGGCTCGCGGCGCGTGTGACGGTGCTTCCGGGGACGACGATCGGCGCCGGGTCCGTCATCACGGCGGGGAGCATCGTGTCGGGAACGATCCCCCCTGGCGTGGTCGCGGGCGGGATCCCGGCGCGCGTGCTCCGCGCCTTGAATCCCTCGACGCGCGCGGCGCTGCCCGCGCCAGCAGTCGTCGCGCCGCCGACACCCGCGGCTCCAGCGGTGTCGTCGGTGTCCTTGATCGAGCGGCGCGGCCGTGTGCTGGCCGATTTCACCATCGGTGACCTCGCCGTGCGCCTCGGCGAGCCAACGGACGGCGTCTCGCTCGACGTGGTGGAGGCACCGTACGCGCAGACCACGCAGCGCCTTCTCGGGCCAGCACCGTCGGATGCGATCGACTTCCTCGTGGTCTGGACTCGTCCCGAGATTGCGTCGCCCGCCTTCGCGCGACTCCTGGCCGGCGAGCCGATGGGAGCGGAGGCACTCACTGCCGACGTCGACCTCTTCTGCGACCAACTCGCAACGGGAGCGTCCGCGTATCGACACACGTTTGTGCCCACCTGGACGATGCCCGCGTGGCACCGCGGACGAGGCATGATCGACCTTCGGACCGGCGGCACCGCGTGGGCACTCGCCGTGATGAACCAGCGGCTGGCCGCGCGGCACGAGACGACGCCCGTGATCTACGTGCTGGACGCGGGGCGCTGGCTCACGGCGACCGGAACGGCTGCCCGCTCGCGCGCTAAGGCGTGGTACGTCGGCAAGGTTCCCTTCCCAAGCGCGATGCTGGCCGAGGCGGCGCGCGACATCAAGGCAGCGGTGCGCGGGCTCGAGGGGCAGGCGCGCAAGCTTCTCATCCTCGACCTCGACGACACGCTCTGGGGTGGGATCGTGGGGGACCAGGGGTGGGAGAACCTCCAGCTTGGCGGCCACGATCCGATCGGTGAGTCGTTTGTGGACTTCCAGCGCGCCGTAAAGGCGCTCACAGCGCGCGGCATCGTACTCGGCATCGTCAGCAAGAACACGGAGGAGGTGGCGCTCGAAGCAATCCGGTCGCACCCCGAGATGGTGCTTCGCGCAGAAGATTTCGTCGGGTGGCGAATCAACTGGCGTGACAAGGCGCAGAACATCGTCGACCTTGCGCGCGAATTGAACCTAGGGCTGCAGTCGGTGGTCTTCATCGACGACAACCCGGTTGAGCGGGCGCGTGTAGCGGAAGCGCTACCGGAGGTGCTGGTGCCCGACTGGCCGGAAGACAAGCTGCGGTACGTGGAGGAACTGGGGTCGCTCCGCTGCTTCGACACACCGGCGATCAGCGCGGAGGACGCGGCCCGCACGGCGCTGTACGCCATGGAGCGCGAGCGGTCAGTAGCGCGCGAGCAGGTCGGCTCGCTCGATGACTGGCTGGCGAGTCTCGCCGTGCGCGTGCACGTCGAACCGCTCCGTGCCGCGACGCTGGCGCGCCTGCAGCAGCTGCTCAACAAGACGAACCAGATGAACCTGTCGACGCGCCGATTGACGGAGCAGGAGCTCGACACCTGGCATCGCCAGCCGGGCCACGTGGTGCTTGCAGTGACGGTCTCGGACCGCTTCGGTTCGGCGGGTTTGACGGGAATCCTGAGCCTGGAGCTCGCCGCCGACCGCTGCGACATCGTGGACTTTGTACTGAGCTGCCGCGTGATGGGGCGCCGAGTGGAGGAGACGATGCTGCACGTTGCCGTCGAGTGGGCGCGCGACCGGGGCGCGGCGACGGTGACCGCGCTGTACCAGCCGACGAAGAAGAACACGCCCTGCCGCGACTTCTTCCGCGCGTCGGGTTGGGCGGCGAGCGACAACGAAACACGCTTCGCCTGGCTGGCGTCATCATCCTTCACGCTCCCCGCACCGATCTCGCTCGACTGGAGCGACGCGTCAAGCGGCGCGTTCGTGGCGCCGTGACGGGCGGCACGCCGGATGCGCTCCGGCGCTGTGACCGCGTGGGCGCGGGAGTGACGTGCGAGGGCACGCTGGAGGTGAGCAACCTCGGTCGAATGGAGATCGGCGACGGAGTGCACTTCGATAGCGCATTGGTGCCGTCCCACCTGGTGACCGGACCGCGCGGCACGCTCACGATCGAGGCCCACGTGGCGATCGCACACGGGCTCGCCATCGCGGCGCATCTCGAGGTGCGTATTGGGCGCGGCGCGGTGATTGGTCCCTTTGCCCTTATCATGGACACCGATTTCCACGAGGCAGGGCGGCACGACACTGCGGGGCTGACGGGGCCGATCCGTATCGGCGAGGGAGCGCGGCTGGGCGCGCACGTTACGGTGCTGCGTGGGACGACGATCGGTGCCGGCGCAGTGGTTGCGGCGGGGAGCGTCGTGACGGGCGTGATCGCGCCCGCGGCGCACGTGGCGGGCGTGCCAGCGCGGGCGGCGCGCGACGCCGCGCGTGCGAGCGACGACGGCGCCCCCGATCTCTGGCCGGCGATCGCGGAGGTGATCCGCCACAGCTTCGGCCTCGCGACGCTGCCCCATCAGGCGACGCGCCGCGACGACGTGGAGCACTGGGACTCGCTTGGCGCACTCAACCTGTTGCTCGCGCTGGAGGAGGCATTCGGCGTGGAGTTGAGCGCCGAGTCGCTGGCGGCGGTAGCGACGGCCGGAGATCTGGTGCCGCTTCTGCGCGATGCCACCGGGCGCGGCGCGTGAGCGCCACACCGCGCGAGCTGATGATCGCGGAGGCCGATGGCGTCGCGCAGGTTGTGCACGGCGAGGTGGCGACGCCGGGTCCCGAACTGGGTGAAGGGACCAACTCGCTTGCGACCGACGTGTTGCAGTCGGTGCGCAACGCGTCCACCCTCGGCCTGTCACTGCTCGGCACATGGGCCGTCGCGCTGGTCGTGCGGATTTTCCTGCCGCGGCATCTCGGGCCCTCCGCGTTTGGCGACTTTCAGTTCGCCGACTCGTTCACCACCACTGCATTCGTGCTGACCGGGCTCGGAATCGAGACCTACGTACGCAAGGAAGTCTCGACGCGGAGCGATCACGCAACGGACTTCTTCGGTGGGACAGCGCTCGTGCGCTTCGCAATCAGCGCGCTGGTGATGGCTGCGGTGATGTTCGGGCTTGCGCAATCGGGCAAACCCGTCGCGATTCGTCAGCTGGTCTTCCTGCTCGGCATCGCGCAGGTGCTCGTGACGCTCAACCTTACCTACGGGGCGCTGCTGCATGCTGTGGGCCGGGTGGGCGGCCTCTCGATCCTCAACATCCTCACCAAACTGCTGTGGGGAGGTGGAATCGTCATTGCCTTCACGCTCGGTGGGGGGGTGATGAGCGTTGCGGGAGCGATGCTCGCATCGGAGGCGGTGCGCACGGCGGGTCTCGCGGTGCTCACGCGCCGCCACATGGGGCTGCGGTTCCGGGTGAATCTCGTTCCAACCCGTGGTGTCATTGCTTCGGCGCTCCCTTACTACGTGGCAACGCTGGCAACAACGATCTACTCCAGGATCGACGTGTCGATCATGGCGTACCAGACCACGAGCGAGGAGGTAGGGTGGTACGGTGCTGCCTCCACACTTGCTGGAATGGCAATGCTGGTCTCGCCGCTCATCGGGTGGGTGCTTCTTCCGCTCTCCTCGCGCGCAGCCGCGCGCTCGCACGAGGAGTTCCGCGCGGTGAGCCGGCGCTCGATGGAGCTCGTGCTCTCGGTGTCGCTTCCACTTTCGCTGTTCATGTGCCTGGCCGCTGAGGTCATAGTGCGGACGCTGTTCGGCGCCCCGTACGCCCCAGCGGTCATGAGCATGCGCATCCAGGCACCCGTGTTCGTGCTCACGTACGTGGCGATCGTGAGTGGCAGCCTCCTCGTGCGTCTGGAGCGCGGGTGGGCGGTCACTTGGATCAGCGTGGCCGGGATGATCGCGTCGCCCCTCCTCAACCTCGTGCTCATTCCCATGGGTCTGCGGCAGTTCGGGCGTGGGGGGGCGGGAGTGGGCGCGGCAACATCGCTGGTGATCAGCGAGCTCGCGACCACGGTGGCAATGACCTGGCTCCTGGGCGGCCTCGCCTTCGACCGGCGCGGCGTGACGACAGTGGCGAAGACGGTGGCGGTCTGCCTGGCGGTCGTGGCGCTCGACAGATTGTTGATGCCCCTGGGCCCCGCGCGACTGGTGCTCGACGGCGTGGCGTACTTGGCGGGGGTGGTGGCATGGGGAGCGCTCGACGTGCGCGGCGCGATCGCCTTCCTGCGAAATGCGCGCTCCGCCACAGTGCGCGCCGAGCCGTGAGCGACCTCCGCGCGCGGGAGACAACCGGGTTGGAGTCCGACGGTACGGGACACGTACCGCGCGGCGGCGCGTGGCGTCGCTTCCGCACGGCGGTGCGTGCCGATCACGTTGCGCTCGCGTCGGCCGACGAGCGGTACGCGCCAGGGGCGGACCGGTCATCCGGCAGCCTGGCCGGCGCCTTCGTGCGGCGAATCGGCTTTCAGATGATGGTTGCGTACCGCGTGATGCGCCTCTGTCGCGATGCCGGATTTGGGCTGGGCGCACGGATCGCCTCGCGCTGGATACGGCATCTCTTCGGCGCGGACATCCATTGGGATGCCGAGCTGGCGCCGGGTGTGATCATCGTGCACGGGACGGGGCTCGTGATCAGCCATGCCGCGCGCGTGGGCCCGGGCTGCATCCTGTTCCAGAATGTGACGCTTGGCGTCAACATCGACATGGCGACGCGCGAGACGGGGGCGCCCCTGCTCGAGGCAAACGTGCACGTAGGGCCAGGAGCTGTGCTCCTCGGCCCGATCGTGATAGGCGCGGGGACCAAGATCACCGCGAACGCGCTGCTCACGCGCTCCGTTCCGCCAAACAGCCGCGTGATGACCCCGGAGCCCGTCATCCACAAGCGCGTGGTCGAGTGAGCGACGGGGACGTTCGTTGTGCTGAGGACGTGGCGCCTGGGGCCAGCGTGGTGATCGCAACCTACAACCGCGCCGACTCGGTGGTACGGCTGCTCCGCGCGCTCGATGCGCAGACGCTGCCGGCCGAGTCGTTCGAGGTGATCGTGGTGGATGACGAGTCGACGGTGCCGGTGGTGCCGGTGGTCGAGCGCGCGGGGCTCGCGCGGATGCCGCTCGTCATCCGGCAGCTGAACGGAGGGCCGGCCGCGGCGCGCGATACGGGGATTCGTCGCGCGACGGGGCGAGTGATCGTCGTGCTGGACGACGACATGATTGTGGCCCCGGAGTTCCTCGATGAGCACTTGGCGATGCACGCCGGGACCACGCGGCGGGTAGTGCTGGGGCGTCTTCGCGTGCCGGCAGGGCATCGGCTGCAGCTGTTCGAGCGGATGCAACTTGCGCTGCTTGATCGCCTGTTCGACGAGGTGGCGGCAGGGCGCCAGCGGCCCGCTGGCAAGGACGTGTACACCGGCAATGTGTCGTTCCTTCGCGCCGACTATCTCGACGTGGGCGGATTCGACCGGTCGCTGCGACTCTCGGAGGACGCGGAGCTCGGAATGCGGCTTGAGTGGGCGGGGGCACAGGTGATGCTCTCAGAGCGTGCCTCGGCAGAACACGCCTCGGATCACGCGAGCCTGGACGGGTGGATGCAGCGCAGCATCGCGTATGGTGCGGCTGACGCAGCGATCGCGCGGAAGCACGGCGTCACGCCCTCGACAGACGTTTGGCGGTACCTGTTCATGGTGCATCCCATGTCGCGCGTCCTTTTGCTCGCGAGCGCGCTGGCGCCCTCAATGATGGTTCCGGTGGCGCGCTTCGCGATGTGGATCGCGATGGCGCTCGGCGCGCTCCGACTGGAGCGGGTGGCGTTGGCGGGAGCAACCTTCGCGTATGGGATCCTGTACTTCGCGGGGGTCCGACGCGACGCGGGGTCGCGAAGGGCATGCTTGCGCGACCTACGAAGCTTCGTGAAGTTGGAAGAGCGCGGGATGTTCGGCCATTTGTTGCGCAGTTTCAAATGGTGACGGTTTTCGTGGAACGCGCAATCGCTCAAGCAGGGACACTGCCTTCACACCTCGCCGTGCGTACCAGTCGAGCGTTTCACGGCACCACGCGCATCACACCCTGCATCACCAGTGCGTGACCGGGAAACGAGCACAGGTACGTGTAATCGCCCGGCGCGGTGGGCGCCTCGAAGTAGATCGTCTCCGCGTGCTGCGGCGCGACTATGGCGGTATGGAACAGC
>JAYVNZ010000112.1:0-5241 GCA_043758185.1 Gemmatimonadaceae bacterium
CCCACGGACGTGCTGGTCACCGCGCCGGAGATCCTCTTCTTCTGGGTCGCGCGCATGATCATGCTGGGCTATGAGTTCATGGGCGACGCGCCGTTCCACAGCGTGTACCTGCACGGCACCGCGCGCGACACGCAGGGCCGCAAGATGTCCAAGTCGCTCGGCAACGGCATTGATCCCATGGACGTGGTGCATCGCTACGGTGCCGATGCGCTGCGCCATACGCTCATCGCGGGCATGGGCCTGGGCGCCGACGTCTTCCTCGATCCCGACGATCTCGACAAGTCGTTTGCCACCGGCCGCAATTTCGCCACGAAACTGTGGAACATCGGCCGCTTCCTGCTGAAGAATGTGGGCGACGGTGCCGTGCGGCCCTTTGCATCGCTCGCGCCCGGTGAGTTGTCGCGCGCCGACGCGTGGATCCTCGACCGGCTCGACGCCGGCATCCGCGAATGCGATCGCGCGATAGGGCCGATGGAACCCGCCCGCACCGCGTGGCCGGACGAGGAACGTGCCGCCGGCCTTCGGCTCAACGAATTCGCGGAGACGGCGCGCCGTTTCGTCTGGAACGAGCTGGCCGACTGGTATCTCGAAGCCAGCAAGGGCCGGCTGCTCACGCCAGGCGCTGATGCCGAGGTCGCACGGTCGGTGCTGGTGCACGTCTTCGACCAGGCATTGCGCCTGCTGCATCCCATTGTGCCGTTCATCACCGAGGCGCTGTGGCAACGGCTACCGGGTCACAAGGACGGCACCTTCCTGGCCACGGCGCCCTGGCCAGTCGCTCGTCCGCAGTCGGCGGACGTGCGGGGCAGCGAGTTCGAGCCCGTGAAGGAGATTGTCGAGGCCATGCGGCGTGTGCGGTCTGAATACGCGCTCGCACCGGGCAAGATGATCGACGCCTCCATCATTGCCGCCCCCGCACTTCGCCAGGTGCTCGCGGACGAATCACCGTTGATCACACGTCTCGCGCGCACACAGCTCGCCGTGGTGGACGCTGCGCCGTCCGGCGCAGCGGCCAACGTGGTGTTGAGCGGCGGAACGCAGCTCATCGTGCCACTGGCCGGCCTGATCGACGTGAAGAAGGAATGCGACCGCCTCCAGGCGGAACTCGCAGGGTTGGAAAAGCAGCTCGCCGCACTCGACGGCCGCCTGGGCAATCCCGGATTTGTGGATCGTGCGCCGGCCAACGTGGTGGCGGCCGAGCGCGCGAAGCGGACCGAGTGGCATACACGGGCTGGACTGCTGCGCGCACGCGTCGAGGCATTGTGCGGCACGGCGTGATCATGCTGTTCGCCATGATGGCGGCGTGCGCATCTGCCTCGCCGCCACCGGGTGGCCCCGAAGACAAGGCCCCGCCCCTGCTCGTGCGCGTCACGCCGGACACCAGTGCCGTGAACGTGACCGCCAAGGTGGCGCAATTCTATTTCGACGAAACCATCAACGATCGCGGTACCGGCGCGCAGGAGCTCGACAACTATTTCCTGGTGTCACCCTCCGATGGCGCCACGAAGCTCAGCTGGCATCGCAGCCGGATCGACATCGCTCCGCATCGCGGCTTCCGGCCGAACACCGCCTACACCATCACGCTGTTGCCTGGGCTCACCGACCTGCGCAACAACATCATGAAGACGGGCGCCACCGTGGTGTTCAGCACGGGTCCCGTGATTCCCAAGCTCAGGATCGAGGGTGTGGCGTTCGACTGGGTCACGGGCGCGCCGGTGCATGCCTACATCGAAGCCATCACGCCGGACAGCATCATCTACCTGGCGCAGGCGGACAGCAGCGGCCGGTTCACGGTGGGGCCGCTGCCGGAAGGCAGCTACCTCGTGCGCGCAATCGTGGACGTGAATGGCAATCGCGCACTGGATGCGCGCAGCGAGCCGTACGACACGGTGCGCGTGACCGTTCCCGGCAACCTGGCACTCCAGCTCCTCACCGCGCCGCGCGACACGCTCCCCGCGCGTATCGGCACACCCACAGTATCCGACTCGGTCACGCTGAATGTGCCGTTCGACCGCCTCGTGGATCCCAACCAGCCAGTGGGCCCCGCCGTGTTTCGGCTCCTCGCTGCCGACAGCACGGACGTGCCCATCATCGCGGCGCTCTCCCCCCTCGCTATGAAGCTGGCGGACAGTGTGCGCGCGAAAACGGTGGCTGACTCGTTGCGCCGCGCGGACTCGCTGGCCGGCAAGGCGCCCGCGCCAGCTGTGGCGACTCCTGATGCCACGCCAAAGGCGGCGCCCGGCAAGCCTGCCCCGCTACCTCCGCCCAAGCTCACGGTGCCACTTCCCTTCATGTCCGTGACGCTCAAGCTGGGCCGCCCGCTCAAGCCAGGCACGGATTACCGGCTCAGCACCACGGGGCTGCGCGCACTGAGCGGCAGGAGCACGCCAGGCGAGCGCCGGTTCTCCACTCCCAAGCCACCGCCCGTCAAGGCCGCACGAGATACGCAATCAACGTCCCCCGTGGTACGCGTACCCGCAAGACCGCCCGCGACGCGATGACAGACGCGCGGCGCACCCTGCCGAGCGTGAGCGCATTGCTCGAGAGCGCTGGTGTGCGCGCGCTGCTTGCCACCACGCCGCGCACGCTCGTGGTGTCCGCGGTACGCGACGTCGTGCGCATGGCGCGCGGCGACCTGTCGGCGGCGCCAGCCGACGATGCCGCGTGGACGGCATCCGTCGCCGCGCACGTGTCCACCGCAGCACGGCCATCGCTGCGCAGGGTCATCAATGCGACCGGGATCGTGCTGCACACCAACCTTGGTCGCGCGCCGTTGCCGGCGGTGGCGCTCGAGGCCATGACGCGTGTGGCGTCCGGCTACAGCAACCTGGAATACGATCTCGACGCAGGCGCGCGCGGGTCGCGGTACACGCACTGTGCGTCCCTCCTCTGCGAGCTCACCGGCGCGGAAGACGCTCTGGTGGTGAACAACTGCGCGGGCGCGCTCGTGCTGGCGCTCAATGCGCTGTCGCCCAATCGCGATGCACTGCTGTCGCGCGGCGAACTGGTGGAGATCGGCGGCAGCTTTCGCGTGCACGACATCATGTCGCGCAGCGGCGCCCGGCTGCGCGAGGTGGGCGCCACCAACCGTACCCATCTCGCTGACTACCGCGACGCCATCGGCGCCGACACCGGCGCCATCATGAAGGTGCATCGCAGCAACTTCGCCATCGAGGGATTCGTGACGGAGGTGTCCGTGCGCGAGCTCGCGCCGCTGGCCCGGGAGCACGACCTTCCCATCATCCACGACCTGGGCAGTGGCCTGCTGATGTCGCTCGCCGACATCGGCCTTCAAGGGGAGCCCACTGCGCGCGAGGCGCTCGACGCGGGCGCTACCGTAGTGGTCATGAGCGGCGACAAGCTGCTGGGTGGACCACAGGCAGGGCTCATCGTTGGCGCCACGCGGTACATCGCGGCCATGCGGAAGAATCCCCTCGCGCGGTCGTACAGGGTGGACAAGCTCACGCTCGCCGCCCTCGAGGCAACCCTGGCGTTGTACCGCGATCCCATCGTCGCACACCGCGACATCCCCACACTCGCGCTCCTCGGCGCTCCGCTTGCCACCATTCGCGCGCGTGCCGAGCGTGCGGCCGCGTTGCTGGCGCAGGATGGCATTGCGTGCGCTATCGTCGACAGTACGAGCAGCGTAGGGGCCGGAGCCTTTCCCCTGACACGGCTGCCAAGTGTTGCCATTACGCTGGACGGAAGCGCAGAGCGCTGGAGTGCCGCCCTGCGCGCAGGCGAGCCGGCGGTTGTGGGTCGCGTGCACGATGGCCAGCTGTACGTCGACTTCCGCGCCATCCCCGATGCCATGGTGGATACGCTGGTGCACGCGGTGCGTGCCGCGCATGACTGAGCGGCGCAGCCGAAAGGCCGCGCTGCTCGATCGCGACGGCACCATCATCCACGACCGCATCTACACGCGCGATCCGGACGACGTCGAGCTGCTGCCCGGCGCCGCCGCGGCCCTGCGCCTCCTGGCCACGGCCGGGTATCCCAGCATCGTGATCACCAACCAGTCCGGTATCGCGCGAGGAATCATTTCGCTCGCCCAGTACCGCGCGGTACGCGTTCGCCTGGATCAATTGCTCGCGGCTGAAGGCGCGGTGCTGCTGGACAGCTTCACCTGCCCGCACCATCCGGATTTCGGCGGGCCCTGTGGGTGCCGGAAGCCCGACACCGCCTTGTACGAGCGCGCCGCAGCGGTGCACGACCTCGACCTCGCGCGCTGCCTGTTCATCGGCGACCGCGCGCGCGACGTCACCCCGGCGCTCGGCTTCGGAGGCCGCGGTATGTTGGTGCAGTCGCGCACCACCACCGACGAGGACATCGCACGGGCCGACGCCGAGCAGGTGCCGATGGTACCCACGCTCCTGGACGCCGTGACACTCCTGCTCCCCGCGTCATCGTGAGCCGCGCGCGCATCGCGGTGCTTGCCAGCGGTGGCGGCAGCAACCTGCAGGCGCTGGTCCAGCATCACCAGACGCTGGGCGCCGCGCGCGCGGGGGACATCGTCGTCGTGGCGTCCAATCGCGCGGACGCTGGTGCGCTTGCACGAGCAGCGCGGGCGGGAATCGTGACGGACGTGCTCCTCGGCGATGATGCGCTCGGCACCCTGCTCGCAGCGCAGCGCATTGACCTCGTGGTGCTGGCAGGCTACATGCGCCTCGTTCCGGCCGACATCACCGAGCGTTTCGCCGGTCGCATGATGAACGTCCATCCCGCACCGCTGCCGGCATTCGGTGGCGCCGGCATGTATGGCGCGCGCGCACACCGCGCTGTGCTCGCCGCTGGCGTGCAAATGAGCGGACCCACTGTGCATTTCGTCGACGAAGTGTTCGACCATGGCGCGACCATCGCGCACTGGCCTGTGCCGGTGCGAGCGGGCGACGACGAGCACACGCTGGCCGCTCGTGTGTTGCGCGCCGAGCACCTGCTGTTTCCCCGCGCTGTGCAGGCGGTGGCGTCCGGCGCTGTGGCGCTCGACGGCGACGGCCGTATCACTTCTCCACTCTTCCAGTCACCCCCAGCAGTGTTCGATCCCTCGTGCTCCGACGCCGAGCTGGCCGCGCAACTCGACGCCATGCTCCTATCCAACTCGCACGTGTCATAAGGAAGTACTCCTCCGCGTCCCTCCGCGTACCTCCGTAGTCAATGTCCTTACCCTGCCGCCCTTTCACGCTTTAGAATGCCACGCGCCCTCCTGAGTGTCTCCGACAAGTCCGGCCTGCTCGACTTCGC
>JAYVNZ010000113.1:0-5277 GCA_043758185.1 Gemmatimonadaceae bacterium
ATCGGCAGGAGCATGCGCGCGAGGACGCCCCGCTCGATGCCCCAGAGGAAATACGACTGGTCCTTTGCCGGATCCAGGCCGCGATGCAGGACCCCGTCACGCACCTGGGCGTAGTGCCCCGTGGCGATCCAGCGTGCGTCGATCGCGTCGGCCTTGCGCAGCAGGTCGCGGAACTTTGTGAACGTGTTGCAGCGCACGCAGGGAATGGGGGTGCGCCCGCGCGCATATTCGCTCACGAAATCCTGCACCACATCGCGGCCAAACGCCGTCTCGAGGTTGAGCACATAGTGCGGCACGCCGAGTTGCTCGCAGATGCGCCGCGCATCGTTCACGCTGTCGAGCGAACAGCAGGGGCGGTCCGGAAGGTCCTCTCCGTGACAGAACAGCTTCATCGTGGCCCCGACAACGTCGTAGCCCTGCTTCACGAGCAGCGCGGCCGCCACCGACGAATCCACGCCACCGCTCATGGCGACCAGCACGCGCTCGCGCATCACGCGGTCGCGAGGCGTCGCGCCTTGTCCACGAGCATTGGAAACACCTCGGCAACACGGGCGACGCACGCATCTGTCGTCAATGCGCCAAGGCTCATCCGGATGGCGGACGAGGCGAGGTCGGCCTGCACGCCGATGGCCGCGAGCACATGCGATGGCGTGATGCTGCCGCTCTGGCACGCCGAGCCGGCGGAGCAGGCGATGCCGCGCAGGTCGAGTGCCATCAGGAGCGACTCGCTGTCCGTTCCGGGAACGGAAATGCTGATGATGTGCGGCGCACGAGGTGCCCCACGACCGTGAATCACCGCGTCTGGAATGCGGTCCATGAGCGCGGCCTCGAGCCGATCGCGACGCGTCGCCAACGCTGTCCACTCGTGCTCACGCTCGGCCACCGCGAGCTCCGCGGCACGGGCGAGGCCCACGGCCATGGCGACGTTCTCGGTGCCCGGCCGGCGCCCGCGGTCCTGTGCACCCCCGAACATCATCGGCTCGAGCGGCGTCCCACGTCGTACGTACAGCGCACCGATGCCCTTGGGCGCACCGATCTTGTGTCCGGACAGCGTGAGCATGTCGAACGGCGTCGTACGCGCGTCGAGCAGCACCTTCCCGAACGCCTGCACCGCATCGGTGTGAAACACGACGCCCGCTGCCTTCGCGCGTGCCGCCAATTTCGGAACGGGCTGCATGACGCCGATCTCGTTGTTCACCCACATCACGGAGCAGACCGCCACCGCGCTATCGACCAGTGCGTCGAAGGACGCGTCGTCAACGAGTCCGACGCTCGTCATGGCGAGCACACGCTCCTCACCCCCCTCGCGCGTCACCTGGTGTGCTGCGGCGAGCACGGCCTTGTGTTCGATGGGCGTGGTGGCGACCACATTCCGGCCCTCGGCACGCCGCGCGCGCCAGACACCGAGCAGGGCGAGGTTGTCCGCCTCGGTGCCGCAGGACGTGAAGATGACTTCATCCGCCGAGGCGCCGAGGCACCTGGCGACTCGTTCATGCGCCTCATCGAGTGCGGTACGCGCTTCGCGCCCCCAGCGATGCACGCTCGACGGATTCCCGAACCGCGCACCAAAGAAGGGCTGCATGGCGTCGAGCACTTCGTCGCGCACCGGGGTCGTGGCGGCGTGATCGAGGTAGATGGGCTCTGGCATACAGTTGAAAGGTAATGAGTCAGGCCGAGTCACGGGAAGTCGGCCCAGCGTCGCGTCACCACTGACACCCTGATGCGTGCCTGCCCGCAGGGTTGCCCATGACCGACAAGCCGCAGGGACAAACCGCGTGGGACCGGGCGCGCCCGCTGAGCCGGCATTCCGCGCACGAGGCACGGGAGAGTGCCATTCGCATTCTCACGGACGCGTACGCGTACGACGCCATTACGGAGGTGGAATTCGAGCGCCGGCTCGTGCGGCTGAGCGAAGCCGCGACCGGAACGGCCATCGGCGCGATTGTCGCGGATCTGCCAGTAATGAGCACCTTGGACGCCCAGTCGCCGCATCCCCTCCTTCCCGCTCCGCGCTCGCGTATCGTCGGTTTCATGAGCGACGTGCGCCGCACCGGACCGTGGATTGTGCCGCCGGAACTCACGATCCGCGCGGTCATGTGCAACATGACCGTTGACCTGAGCTACGCCGTCATCCCGTCGGCCTGCACCATCGAGGTGCAAGCGGTGATGTCAGCGCTGTCGATCGCGGTGTCACCCGGCCTTACGGTGGAGTTCGACGTGCAGCCGTATCTCGCCAGCGTGGGCAGCGATGCGCAAGGTGGCATCCGGGGAGAACGCGCCGGAGCCCACGTGCGCATCCTGGGAACTGCGGTGATGTCCGATGTGCGCGTCCGTCAGCGCTGAGCGGTATCGTCAGCGCCCCCCGCTCATCGTGTAGGCCCGCATGATGGTTGCGTACTTCGTGATCATGTTGGGCACTTCCCACGCCGGCATTGGCTCGCCGCGCAGCCAGCCGAGATACCGGTTCGTGACTTGCGCGAAGTGCGCCTCGTGGCCCACGTCGAACGCGGGAGGGATCGTGACCGCCCACCGATTGCCATCGCGGCGAAGTCCGATACCCGGATAGCGCAACGCAAGACTCGTGACCGCCGCGGACAGCGCCGCCCCATGCGCCTTCGCATCGACGGTGGGGTTCGCCTGGACGTAGAGCACGGGCTTCCAGTTCTCCGCCGCACCTTGCCGGATCTCGAGCGTGGACTTGCTGCCGCGCATGCTGGAGAAGTGTGTGTCACCGCCCTGGGCCGCCTCGAAGTTCCACACCACAGTGAGGTGCGCGTGCACGCCATGGACGCTGTACGTCATTTCGCCGTTCGAGTTCACCTGGAGCACGCCATCCTTCACATCGCGCCGGAGGTAGGCGGGAAAGTCCGCGGCGCCGGTGAGGCGGGTGAATTGCTCCAGGGAGATCGGCGTCGCCCAGCGGCGCGCGTGCAGCATCGTCACGTCGGACGCATGCAGCACCCGGTCGGGAAATGCTTCCCACTGCACCAGGTCCACGAGGTGCGTCGTGACGTCGACGATGCCCTCGCCCTCCTGTCGCACATCGAAGAACCACTCGGGCCGCTTGAGTTGGGCCCCCGCGACCACCTTGGAGAAGTAGTGTGTGCTCACCATCGAGATGGCGGGGTGCTTCGGCGTTCCCTTTTCCAGCGTACCGAAGACGTCGGGGCGCATCGACAACTCGCGTTGCACTTGCGTGGTGACCTCGCTTCGCTCCGTCATGATGTCGTAGAGCAGCACGTGCTTGTCCCTGGCGACGCGGAACGTGCGCTCCAGCCGCACAAGGTCGGCCGGTGTGCGCACCATGGGCTTGTCGGCCAGCACGTTGAGGCCGGCATCGACGGCGCGAGCGATGTATTCGGTCTTCCGCGCATTGTTGCCTGCAATCACCACGATGTTGCCGGCCTTTTCCGCGAGCATGCGGTCGAGGAAGCCGGCACCAGTGTAGAGGCGCTCGGTCCAGTGCGTGGGGTGATCAGCGCGCGCGTTGAACGCGTCGATCCGCTTCAGGTGCTCGCTCACGTCGTCGCCCGCCGGGGCGTAGACGTGCACCACGGAGTCCACGTCATCGTACATGAATTTCTGCACGAGCGACGCGTGAAAGTGACCCGGATCGAGCGTGATGAGCCTGAAGCGCGGTGCTGCACCAGTGGCCTGCGCTGCCGCGCCCGATGCAACGCTCGTGATCGCCAGCACGAGCGCCGTCAGGAGCAGAGCGAGGGAACCACTCTTCATGCGAGCTTCGCCGCGAGCTTGAGCGCGCCATATTTCCCGCGCTCCGGCCGCGTGAGCATGGCATTCGCCGCATCGTCGTTGATGAATCGCTCAGCCACCGCATCCCACCTGAGCGGGCGCCCGGTCTTCATTGCAATCCAGCTCAGGATGCACGCGGCGTTGGAGCGGTGGGCAATGGGCGCGGGAGCGAGTGGCGTCGCGCGCGACTTCACGCACTCCAGCCAGTTCCGGTGGTGTGAGACGCTGGGCGTCAGGTGCACCGTGACGCCCGCAGGGTCGAGCAGCCTGGGATCGCTGGCATCGAGCGGCTTGAGCATCGACGGCTTGGCCGACGGATCGCTGGCAGTTGCCGCCTCCGACCCGCGCGACACCCAGATCCATCCCTCGTCGCCAATGAACCGGATGCCATTCGGAAACTTGTCCGACACGGTCATGATCACCTTGCCGGGGTATTCGAGCTCGATGTGGTACGCACCGTGGACGTTCCAGATGGCGTTGGTGGGAAACTCGCCACGGCCCTCGATGCGGCTGGGGCCCGTGAGCTCCGTGTTCATGCCCCAGTGCGCGGTGTCGAAGTGGTGGGCGCCCCATCCGGTGATCATGCCCAGGCTGTAGTTCTCGTTGCGCAGCCAGCCGGGCCGCGAGTCCACGTCCGGATTGCCTCGACGGTCCAGCCCCTGCGGGTGGACGCGCTGCTCCGTGTAGTACACCTCGGGAGTGGGTCCCAGCCACATGTCGTAGTCGAGGCTGGGCGGCACAGGCTGCGGCGGATTGTCGGGCGCCGTTGGATCGATGGGCAGCCCGATCTCGACGCGGCGCAGGGTGCCCACACGACCACTGCGGACGAGCTCCACGCCCTTCCGGAATTGCTCGTTGGGTCCCCACGAACGCTGCTGGCTGCCCACCTGAAGGATGCGTCCCGTCTTGGCGACCATGGTCCGCAGCATCTGCCCTTCTGCATGCGTCATGGTGAACGGCTTCTGGAGATAGACGTCCTTGCCGGCAAGGAGAGCCGTAAGTGCAACCTGCGCGTGCTGGTGGTCGGGAAGGCTGATGGAAACCGCGTCGATATCGGGCCGCGCGAGCAGCTCGTGGTAGTCGCCGTACACGGACACGTCGGGCCGCGCCCACACCTTGTTGGCATAGAGGTCGGCAACGCGACGCTTGCCGCTGGCGGCTCGACGCGAATCGAGGTCGCACACGGCGAGCACCTCGGCGAGGTCGGAGCTCGCGATGCCGGGGAAATCGTGCGACTGTCCAATGCGTCCGCAGCCGATGTGACCCACCCGAATGCGATTGCTCGGCGCGGTAGCGCCGAAGAGGTGCGACGGGACGAACATCGGTGCGGCGAGGACGCCCACGGCGAGCGCGCTCTTCTGAAGAAACTCTCGGCGATTCACGGCGCCAGTCGACGTTGGGCGGTCACTCATGCAGTCCTCGGCGGTATCGGAAGGTGGCAGATCCAGAATTATGCTACGCGGTCGCGGTTCTCGCGAACGGGCGAGGCGCACTCATGCGGGGAGGGGCACGTTGTAGTCCTGG
>JAYVNZ010000114.1:0-7282 GCA_043758185.1 Gemmatimonadaceae bacterium
CCCGCGGCGCCCGTGATGGCGTCTACCTGGTGCAGGCTCACGCGCACCTGGTTGCCTGTGCGCGACGACTCCGGGGCCGACTCCACCGGTGCCGCGTCGGCAACGCTCGGATCGGGCGACCTCGTGCCGGTGGAGGCGCGCGCCATGGCAATCACTGGCGGCGCGGCTGGCGCCGCGGCGCGCAGTGCGGGTGCGGGGATGGCAACTGAACCCCTGGGCGTGGGCACGCTGGTGCCCGCCGGTGACCCACGCCCTTTCGCATGTGCCAGCACCACCGAGAGTACCGCGTCTGGCGCAGGTCGGCCGAGACGCAGTTGGTCGCGCGTTTCGCCGAGTGCGTCGGCCGCTTCGAAGAGCAGCGCGATCTGCGCACCGCCCAGGGCCACGCCTCCATCGCGGACGCGACTCAACTCGTGTTCCAGCGCGTGACAGACTTCCTCCACGAGGCGCAGGCCGGCGGCGCGCGACGCGCCCTTGAGCGTGTGCATCACGCGAAACACACCGCGCAGCCGATCTGCATCGGCTGGCGTGCGCTCGAGGGCGAGCAAGTCGTCGTTGAGTTGCTGGACCTGCTCGTCCAGTTCCTCGACGAAGATTGCAAGCAGGCGGACCGCCAGGGCGTCGTCAGTCATGCGCGCTCGGCCCTGCCCTGGACACGGATGACACTCACGCGGTTTTCCGGGCGCCGACCATTCCAACCAGCTTGGTCCCCAGCGCGTTGAGGTCCTGGGCCGCCGTCTCTGTCTGCTTCGTGGCAGTGAGGCTCTGCTGCGTGGCATCATGAATGTTGGCGATGGCCTGCCGAATCTGCTCCATTCCGAGCGCCTGCTGGCCTGCCGACGCCACAATCTGCGCCGCGGCCTGCGCAGCCTCGTCGGCCACGGTGGCGAGCTGCGTGATGACGTCCCCTGCCTGGTTGACCTGTCGCACGGCCGCGGCGGTCTGCTTGGTACCCTGCTCCGTTGCCATGACCACGGCGCTCGTCGAGCGCTGGATGTCGCTCAGCAGGCGGCGCACCTGTACGGTGGATTCCTTGGCCTCGCCGGCCAGCGTCTTGATCTCTGCGGCCACGAGGGCAAAGCCGCGGCCATGTTCACCGGCGCGCGTGCTTTCGACGGCGGCGTTCAGTGCGAGCAACTTGGTCTGTTCCGCGATTTCGCTGACGGCGGTGGTGATTTCACCGATCGACTGCGCCTGTTCCGCGAGCGCGACGATTCCTGTCGCCATGGCCTCGACCTGGGTCTGCACGAGGCGCATGGCGGTCACGGCGTCGTCCACCGCCTTGCGTCCAGCACGGCCCCCATCGGCAGCGCGCTGTGCGGCGTCGGCGACGGCGCGTGCGCGCTGCGTGGACTGCACCGCCGTCTGCGCCACCTCGTCCACGGTTGCCACGGTCTCGGTGACGGCCGCCATGGACTCGTTGGTACCGGCCGCCTGTTCGGTGGTGGCCGCAAGGATCTCCGCACTACTGGAGGCGATGCCGGTGGCGGTGGCCTGCAGGGGTCGCGTGATGGAACGGCTCAGGTAGTAAGCCGCGATGGTCCCGATGATGATGGCCAGGATTGCAACGATCGTGAGGGCACCGCGCGCGTCTGTCGCAGTGTTCCGTCCAGTCACGCCCTCAGCATCGGCCTCTCGCTGCTGCTCGAGAGTGGCCACACGAAGCAGGGAATCGATGGCCTGTGCCAGCGGCTCGAGCTTTGTCGCGCGAATGCGGAGGACGGTCGCCTGGTCCCTGGCCTTTGACGCTGCCGACGCCTGAAGCGCCGCATCGTTCCACTGCGTGAGCATGGAGGCGGCGCGCGTCCAGCGCTCCTTGCCCACAGGTGTCACGACCGTGTCGGTGATGGCGACGGCAAGCGCGCGCGCCACTGCCGTGATGCTGTCCCTGCGCCGCTCGTACCGCTCGTCGCCACTGAGCAGGTAGCGCAACTGCTCCACGTTGGCGCCACGCACCTCCGACTCGGCGCGAATGGCCGGCGCCACGGATGTACGACGCACGGAGAAGGCACGCTCATAGGCAGCCTCGGTGCGCCCCAGCGCGCTTCCACCCACGAACGCCACCACGCCCAACAGCGCCAACTCGATTGCGAGCGCCGACGCAATGCGTCGGCCGACTGTCTGCGTCATCAACACCTCTTCCTCAGGGAAACAAGCATCATGACTCGGGACGAGCCACGGTGAGCATTGCGTCTGGATCCAGCACCAGCAGTGCGTCCTCGGTGATGCCGAGCGCGTAGGCGCCACGCGCACCATTGGCAGCGGACGCCAGGGTGGAACGTTGCACTACCACCGTGTCCTCGATAGCATCGGCGAGCACGCCAAGGACTGCACGACGTCCGTCGCCGAGCACGATGAGGCGGTGCTCTGCTTCCACCATCGCGGGCACGCCGCCGAGGGACAGTACCGTGAGCGGCCGGCCTCGCCATGCGCTCACGCCATACACCGGTGCCACCGCGCGGGGCAACGGCGTCACGGCTGACGTACGGACAATAGCGACGATGGAGGCCAGCGCCATCGCCAGCCGCTGGTTCCCCACCAGGAAGACGAGGACCTCCAACTGGTCGGCAATGGCTGCTTCGTCGTGCAGCGCGAGCGGCGTCGCGAGCGCGGACGCACGCGCGGCAAGCAATGCGCGGCTTGCGCTGGCGTCGCTGGGCGCGGCGCCGGCAGCGAGACGCGCCGCCACGCGCTCCAGGGCGTCATCAATGCCCACCTGGTGCCGTGCGCTGGGCTCACTCACGTTGCGTCGGGCGCGAGTGTGCGGAGGCGCAGCCCGGCAACCTGCCGAAGCCGCGTGGCCGTCACGCCGTCCGCCGCCGTTACGACCGTGTCGCCGTCAGCGTTCTCCAGCAAGTGCAGCGCGTTCGTGAACGCGATGCGCGCGCCCGCCGGGTCGCCAACGCGCGCCAGCGTGTCGCCGAGCAACAGGTGTCCCATGATGAAGCCGCGATCCAGGTAGATGGCGCGGCGCGACGCCGCAACGGCATCGCTGAACCAGCCGGCCTCCGTGAGCAGCGTGGCGTGGAGGTATTGCAGCTCCGCGGAAAGCGGGTGCAACTCGAGCGCACGCGCACAAAGTTCTCCGGCTTCGCTCAGGCGACCCTGGTTTGCCACCGATCGTATTCCGATGATCCACAGGGGCAGTGCGTCGGCATCCGCGGTTGCCTCGGACAGCGCCGCCATTGCCAACGCTTCCGACGACGCATAGTCCGCAGCGGCGTACGCACTCGCGGCTGAGCAAGCGTCCTGCAGAGGATGCGGTGTGCTCGACAAGGGTAGTGCTGCGTGCAGTGCATCCGCCCCGGACGGCGCGAGGGCGGACGCTACCGTGACCGTCACGGGCGCATGGGCCCGCGCGTCGCGCGGCGCAGTAATCACCTTGCCCGCCACCATGCCGCCCGAACGACCCGCTCGGCGATAGGCGATGCCCGCCGAGGTGAGGACGGCTTCGCAGTCGACAAGGTGCGCGAGCAGCGGATCCGACGCGCCGAGCAGGAGCCATCCGTCGGGAGCGAGCGACGCGAGGAGACCGCGCGCGATGTGCGCCACCGTCTCCATTTCGAAATAGATCATCACGTTGCGGCACAGCACGAGATCGAAGCCGTCCGCGCCACGCTCCGGAGTGGCGTAGTCGTCTGCCACGAGGTTGAGCGGCCGGAACTCGACCATGGCACGAATCGTCGGGTCGAGGTCATAGTGCGTGCCCGTGTGCGCGAACCATCGCGCGATGCGGTCGGTGGCGACTCCGCGCAGTGCCCAGCGAGTGTAGCGACCGCGGCGCGCCGCCGCGAGACGTGGGAGCGCGATGTCGGTGCCGAGTATGCGGGCGGGATGCGGCCATTGCTGCTCGCGGAGCATGATTGCCACGGTGTGCGCTTCCTCTCCGGATGCGCATCCCGCACTCCAGATGCGGAGCGGTCTCCCCTGCCCGTAGCCTTGGCGCCGCGAGGGGAGAATTTCGTCCGACAGCAGGTCCAGTTGCGCCGCATCACGAAAGAAGTAGCTCTCTCCCACCGTGAGCTCAGCGAGCACGGCATCGCGTGCATCGCCCGGTGTTTCGAAGGCGCGCAGCAGGGCAGCGGGCTCACTGATCCGCAGTGAGCTCATGGCGCGGCGCATGCCTGCTTCCGCCGACGGTTGGCGATTGGCGGGAAACACAAGGCCAGCGTGGAGTTGCGCAAGTTCGCCAATGCGGGCAAACGAACGGTCCGTGAATCCAGACTCGGCCCGTCGGGGCAGCCGTGTATTTCTGGCGCTCGTCATCAGGGCTGCGACGCGTCGAGTGCGTCGAGTTCCGCCTGCGTGAGGAATGCGGCGGCGTCGTAGATCACGAGTGCACCGCTGGCCGTCGCGGCAATGCCGGCAACGCGCTGGAGTGTCGACGACACATCCGCTGGAGTCTCCAGGTCGGATGCGGCAATGTCCACTACGTCATCGACGTCGTCCACCCGGACGGCGATGAGCCTGTCATGCACCTCGAGCAGGACAAGGAACTGGTCCGGTGCATTCTCGAGTGCGGGCAGCGCGAGGCGCTCCCGCACGTTCACCACCGGCACGATGCGTCCGCGGAAGTTGACGGCGCCTTCGATGATTGCGGGTGCGCCAAGCAGGGGGGTGATCGCGACGGAGCGAAGGACTTCGCGGATGGCGCTCGCGGAGAACCCGATCTGAACGCCGGCAAGGCGAGCCAGGAGGATGGATACCAGAGTGGCTTCAGGTGTCACGTGGAGTCAAACGAATGCACGAACAGGGCCGTACCGGGCCCTTCCGTTCATCAGGGTGGGCTGGCGCGGGGGGAAGCGCGCCCGCTGAATGTGACGAGTGGCGCAAGGCGATCCAAGGAGGCAGGCCCTATCCCCTTCACCCGCCTGAGCTTGTCGATCGAACCAAATGCACCCAGCGAATCCCGGTTGGCCACGATGCGCCTGGCGAGCGCGGGTCCGATCCGCGGCAGCGCCTCCAGTTCCTGTGCACTGGCGGCATCCACGTCAACCGTTGCACCAGGCTGCGCCTTGCGGCTGCCGGAGGCCGGCGTGGGCGCTGCCGAGGGGCGCATGCCATTGGCATCGGTGTCGATTCGCGGCGTGGGTGGCGAGAAGCCGGGGCGGGCCGAGGCGCCGTAGGGTGTGTGGTCGAACGGGCGATCGGGCCGGGCGTACGTGGGCGGAACGCTTGCCACGCCGGCGACGATATTCGGCATGGTATCGCGCATTCCTTGGGCCGACTTGCCGCGTCGCGACGCCCTGCTTCGGCGCGCGCCCTTACTCGCACTGTCTGCGGCGCCTGCCTGGCGCGCCAGGGCCTGTTGCTCGAGGGGGGTTGGCGGAGTGGAGGATCCGGCGCGCAGGACGCGGACGGCTCCACCCAGCAGGATGGTGATGGCGATGAAGGCCAGGGCCTTCTGTTCGGATGGTGTCGGCATGGAAGCAAGATGAGCGCTGCTGGCGGGCCGCCATCATCCTTTTCATGCACCACCTGTCGTCCTGAGCGCAACGACGGACCTGCTCGCAGCCCTGGCGGAAATAGCAGGTCCTTCGTTTCGCTCAGGACGACATCTCATCCATCCATCAGCAGCGCGAGCGCCACGTCGCCAACAATCTGGAGGCTTCTTGCCGAGATGTGCTCCATGGTGTCCTGGAGCGTGTGGTGATAGTTGGGGAACGGCGTTCCGTTGGCGCCAGGCGGGCCGTAATCGAGGTCGATCACGTCGATCACGTGAAACCCCTTCTCGATGAACGGCACATGGTCGTCCGTGACGGGATACTGGTACGGCTTGGGAATGAAATACTTCTCGTAGCCGAGCTCCGCCGCCTTCTGCCACACGCGCGTGACCACCTCTGGCGCCGCGCGCATGGAGTTGGGCTCCTGCGTGATATTGAGGTCCTTGTCGGCAATCATGTCCCACAGGATGCCGTAGATGGGCTTGTAGCCCGCGGTGGGGAGATTGTTGACGAAATACTGCGAGCCAAGCAGTACGTCCGCATAGGGCGGGTCGAAGCTGGCGCCGTAGTCCTCGCCGTCCACGAACAGCAGGTCCACGCCCACCGAGGGGGGCAGCTTCTTCAGGGCGTCGCCGAGCGCGACGAACAAGCCCACGCCGGCAGCGCCGTCGTTGGCGCCAAGGATCGGTTCGTTGCGGTTGCCGAGCACCGGGTCGCTGTCGGCCATGGGGCGCGTGTCCCAGTGCGTGAGGTAGAGGATGCGCTGTGTCGCCTTTGGGTTGAAGCGCGCCAGGATGTTGCGGAGCGGGAGCGAGTCACCCTTGAGTGTCTTGTGCATCCACCGCTGCTCGACCACGGTGTCGGCGCGCGCCTTCATCATGGCCACGATCCAGTCGCCTGCCCTGGTGGCGCCGGGCGTGCCAGGCACGCGTGGGCCGAATGCGACCTGCTGCCGCGTGTACGAGAACGCGGAGTCGGCATTGAATGCCGTCTTTGGCCGGGAGGGCAGCTTGTCGCATGCACCCGCGAGGGCGAGGCAGAGCACACTGCAAAGAGTCAACATCCGCACGGGCGTGGAACCTGGGGAGCGGAGACGGAAAATTTCCTGCTTGCGCGGGAACGGAGGGTGGTGGTGCAGACGTATTGTATGTGGCGCGCCGGTGAACGCACCAGTGGAGCCGTGGTGCGGTGGACCATTGCGTGCCGGGCGCAGGACTGCCCCACCCTGGAGTTGTGGCAAGATGGCATGGTCCAGGACCACCCTGGGCACCAAAGTGCGGGACCCGGGGTACATCGGCCACGGATGTCCGGTAACGGGGCCTGGGGGCGGGACAGCGCCTGCGGCACGCTGCAGATCGTTAGACTTGAATTTCCGCGGCACGAGTGTGGAGTTTGGAGGCTGCTACACATGCATCACCCTGTTCCACCCGTGCTGTTCCGCATTGCCATCGCCACCCGTTCCGACGCTTGAAGATCATCAGCCGCTACGTCGTCAGGGAGCACGCCGGCCCATTTGCGTTCGCGCTCGTTGCGCTGACGTCGATCATGCTGCTCAACTTCATCTCGCGGCAGATGGGCGAGCTGGTGGGCAAGGAACTGCCGTGGAAGGTGATCGGGCGGTTCTTCATGCTGTCCATTCCGTTCACCATTGCGCTCACCGTGCCCATGTCGGTGCTGGTGGCCGTGCTGTACGCGTACACCCGCCTGGCTTCCGAGAACGAGGTGACGGCGCTCAAGGCCAATGGCGTGAGCCCCTGGCGCCTGGTGACGCCGGCCATCATCGGTGGCGTGATCATGTCCGTGTTGCTCCTGGCGTTCAACGACCAGGTGCTGCCGCG
>JAYVNZ010000115.1:0-14514 GCA_043758185.1 Gemmatimonadaceae bacterium
ATGTAGACGAACGCGTCGTATCGGTGGACTGGCCACTGATGTCGCGCCGCAGCGCGTGCAGCTGCCGGAAATGTGCGGGCCTTTTCTACAAGTAACGAAAGGGCAGGAGCGGATGCGCCGTTGCGCACAAGGTTTCCGCAAAGAATCGCGGACGCATCCCAGCGCGCCGCTGGCGCTCAGCTTCAGTGGCTGAATGCCGTGCGCAGCGCGAGGATAATGCCTGCAATGCCGGACACGGCAGACATCCCAAGCGCGATTCGCTGCCTGGTGAGCGCCGCGACAGCGCCCAGCGCGATTGCGACCTGCAGGAGCGCGACAGCGAAGGCCAGGTGGTGGTGTGCGGCCAGCAGCGCGTCCGCCTCGGCAGACTTGGCATCCCGCTCAGCCTCCAGCTTGCGTGCTTCCGCCTGGATGCCGACCTGGTCCGCGCTGTATCGCGCTGGAACGGAGCGAAGCGAATCTGGCGTGGGGCGCCCCGACGCGGCGTAAGCGGTTGCTGCGCTCGACGCAATCGCCCCCTTGATGCCCTTCGCCTGGTAATATGCCCACTGGTCGGACGCGCGCGCCTGCAGCTGTGTCGCCTCGCTCTTGAGCACGAGCGCCTCGTTGACTGTTGAGCCGGCGTGCAGTGACACGACCGCTGTCACAGCCGCGAAAATGGCGGTGCTAAGCGCAATCAGGCGCAGGAGCTTTCCATCTGACCGCTCGACTTCCCTATCGATGGTCTCGCGCAACTTGTCCGTATCGAACTCGATCTCTTCCGGCACAGAGGCCCTCCGCGGTGTTGCCTCAGTATGCGCACCGGGAGCGGTACGTGGACCACGATCACGCTAAGGATTCACCAAGATTTCCATCGCGCCTGCGCGCCGGCCGAACGGCCTTACCTCGGCCGCACCGGGCTGCCAGCCCACCGGGTTCCGGACGCAAGCACCTCGCCCTTCATCACGAGTGACAGCGGATCAATCGTCGCGTCATCACCGACGTCGGTGTGGTAGAGCACGATGCTGCGCGCGCCGATGCTCGTGCGTGCCCCGATGCGCACGGATCCGGTCTTCATCACCCGGTCCTCGAACAGATGGGTCTGTGGGCCACAGTCCTCGCTGAGCATCGCATCGTCGCCGATGGACACCAGGTCTGGCTCCGTGACATCGGTGGTGTCGAGATAGACGCGCTTGCCGATGGTGGTACCGAACAGGCGGAGGAGCACCGGGAGCCAGGGTGTGCCGCGGAGGAAGTCCAGCAGGTAGGGGACCGCCAGCGCCTCGTAGGTCGTCGTGACCGCCTCGGCGCGCCACACCCGGAACGCGTAGATGGGCAACTCCTCGCGACGGCTGCGCCCGACCATCACCCACTTCAACAGCACCGTCAGGGCGAACGCAGGCAGGCCGATGAACGCGAGGTAGTACACCGGCACCAGCGGCGCCGCGACGTACCACCGAGTGCCTGTCACGAGGTCGATCCCGAACGAGATGAACAGCACGCTGAAGGCGAGAAGCGCCGACTGTGGCAGCAGAATGCGTACTGCTTCCACCGTTGCCCTCGCCCACCACCGCCGTCTCGATGGGCGGTATGTCAGGGAGGGGTCGAACGCCTGGCTCTCCTGGCGGCGGGGGAGCGCGATCGCCGGCGACCCGAACCAGTCGCGGCCAGGATGTGCGGCCAGTGCCGTATCCTCGGGGGCCTGCGACAGCACGCCGACAAGGATGTTGTCTGGCAGATGTGTGCCCTGCGGCACATTGGCGCTATTGCCGACGAAGGTGTTCGCCCCCACCGACGTGGACTCGAGGACGAATCGGTGTCCCCGCACCTCGGATTCACCAAGCGTCACGGCGTCAGCGATGAAGGAGCCTTCGCCGATGTCCAGCATCGTGTGGGTGACGTTGCTGGCCGTCGAGATCTCCGTGCCACGACCGATGCGAGCGCCAAGCCATCGGTAGAAACGGCCCACGTACACGGTGGCGAACAGCGGATGCAGACCAACGAGCGCGACGTTGAACAGGGTGTCCGCCAGCCACTTCCGCCAGTACGGCCCACTGTAGACCGAGTAGCTCCCCGGTCGCACGCCGCGCATCAGCAACCGGCTGAGCACCACGGTCTCGAGCATGAGCAGCAGCAGGTAGAGCGCCGACATCACGGGCACGATCACCAGATAGGTGAAGTCGAAGTCGGGCGCGGCCTCGTCGAGCCGGGCCAGCGTGATGATGATGGGCAGCAGCGGCAGCAGCACGACGATGGGAAAGAGCAGAAGCGTCAGCGACCAGACTCGCCGGAAGCGGCGCTGTCGGCCTTCAGGCACGATGAAGGGTGCTGCCATCTCAGATTCGCTGCGTTCCTTCACCCTCGCGGCCGGGCTCCCTGCCCAGTATTCGCGCGCCCGGATGGTCGCCTCGGGCGGGAGGTAGCTCAGGTCACCCAGTTCGCCCCAGGCCTCGATGTGGGTGCCGCCGCCGACCACGGAGCTGGTGCCCACGTAGCCGAATGCGTCGATCCGGATCGGGCGGATCCTGAGCATGCCACCCTCGACCACGGCGTTGTCGAGCACCACGGCCGTCGCCGTGCTCACACCCGGTCCGATGTCAATGAGGTCCGACGCGCCGAAGGTCAGGTTGCTGAGCTGCGCATCGTCCGCCACGCGGGCGCCGAGCATGCGCAGGTATCGGGGGTAGAAAGGCGTGCCCGTCATGAACTGCTCGGGCATCAGGCGCTGAACCGTCTTCACCGTCCACCACCGGAAGTAGTAGCCGCCCCAGAGCGGGTAATCGCCCTCCCGGAAACGTCCGATCACCAGCCACTTCGTGAGTAGCACCACCACGAGGATGGTGGGCGGCATGAGGAGGTAGGCGCAGATCGACGTCAGCAGCGCCTGCAGTGGTGCGTGCGTATCGAGGTGGACGTAGTAGTAGCTCAGGAACGGTGTAAACACCTCCACTGCAAACAATCCGTAGACTACCAGCAGCACGAACGTCTGCCCGACCCAGCAGAGGAGGTGGCTCGCGCGCGATGGTGCACGGTACGCTGCGCGTGTGCCTGCATCCGGTGGCGCGTGCCCCGCCTCCCACGCCGACACCAGTGCCCGCAGCGGCCGGTGGAGGTAGACGTCCTTGAGCGACGCATGCAGCAGCCCGCCTTCGTTACGTAGATGCGAGACGAAGCCGGCCGCCAGCAGGGAATGACCCCCGAGGTCGTCGAAGAAGTCCTGTTCGAGATCGATGGCCCGCGCCGGAAACACCGCGCCCAGCGCTGCCCGCACACGTTCGGCCACCGGCGCGTCCGGCGCGAGCGCGGTCATGGACTCGGGAGGGGCAAGGCGTTGCAGCTCGTCCGGCACCGGGAGCGCCTTGCGGTCCACCTTGCCACTCGGCAGGCGGGGCATCGCCGGCAGGACCGTCATCATCTCCGGTACCATGTACGGTGGCAGTGCAGCCGCCAGGGCGGGTCGCCATCCGTCCGACTGGAGCGCATGCTCGCGCGCCAGCACGACGAAGGCGACGAGGTGCTCCTGCCCCAGGTTGTCTTTCTTCAGCGCCGCGGCGGCGGTGTGTACACCGGGGAGCGCGCAGAGCCGGCTCTCGATCTCGCCCAACTCGATGCGGTATCCGCGCAGCTTGATCTGGTCGTCCAGGCGTCCGAAGAACTGCACCGTGCCGTCTTCGAGAATCGCCACGTCGTCGCCGCTCCGGTACAACCGGTCGCCCGGCAGGTAGTCGAGCGTTTCAGGTTTCATCTGGAACTTCTCGGCCGTCAGCTCTGGCCGGTCGATGTAGCCGACGCCCACTCCCGGTCCCGTGATGATCAGCTCCCCGCGTTCGCCGAACGGAACCGGTTCGAGCCCGCCCACGCTCACCACGGCCAGGTTGTAGTTCGGCAGCGGAAGGCCGATGCTGATCGGGTCGCCCGGCGTGAGTGCGACCATTGTGGCGGTCACGGTGGTTTCCGTGGGACCGTAGCTGTTGTAGAAGGTGCGCCCGGGCGTGGCCCACCGCGCCACGACCGCAGGAGGACATGCCTCGCCCCCTGCGTTCACCAGGCGCAGCGACGGCATGTTGTCGTCCATCACGCCGAGCAGGCTGGGCACCGCGTGCAGCACAGTGACCTGCTGCGCCCGCAGCGTCTCCCCCAGTTCGTCCACCGCCTTGGCCATGGTGCCGTCGGCGACGAACAGCGTGGCACCGGCGAGGTAGGACACCAGCGTCTCTTCGCACCACATGTCGAACGACACCGAAAAGCCCTGGTACACACGGTCCTCGGTCCGGATACCGATGACCTCGTTCTCGGCGCGCACGAGGTGGCAGATCTGTCCGTGGGTGATGGGAATTCCCTTCGGGCGGCCCGTGCTGCCGCTGGTGTAGAGTACGTAGGCAATGTTGCGAGCGTCGGCGGTGCTGCGCGGCGCAATGGGTGGAGTGGTCGGCAGCGACACCGGCGCCAGGCGGCTGATGGGCAATCCGACGTCGGCATCAGCGAAGCAGACCCGCGCTTCCACTTCCGCCAGGACGGTCGCCACTCGCTCGGCCGGCATGTCGCGATCGAGCGGCACGTAGGCAGCACCGCTCTTCATGATGCCGAGCAGCAGGGCGTGCAGCTCCAGCCCGCGCGGCCACCAGACGCCTACGAAGTCACCGCTCTGCACCCCTGCGGCGTGAAGCTGGTGCGCAATGGCGTCACTCCACGCATCGAGCTCCTGGTACGAGAGCCGTGCGTTGCCGAAGACGAGTGCGGTCTTGTCGGCGAAGCGGGCGGCGGACGCCCGGAACAGGTCGCCGAGGGTTTCGTCCCGCACGAGCTCGGGACGATGGGGTCCGAGGAGGACAGCGGGCCCGGGACTCGTGAGGACGGTCATGACCGAGTGGAAGATGAGCAAGAAGGATGACGTCCTGCCACAAAGATTTCTTAATGCGGCAGGATGACGTTGACTGCGGGTGTCGCTCGTGATTCAGTATGGTGACGGCAGACCCACGTTGGACAATCAGATTCCTGAGGACGCGCTTCTTGCCACGCTGCTTTGAATGATGTGGTCAACCTTCCTTCAAGGCAGAGGCGAATTCGGTTGACACGCCTGAGGTGGGTCGTGCGTGTGCATGGTGATGACGGCGTGTCGGCGTTGTTCTCCACTCTGGCATCTCCATCGCGCAGCGTGGCTGCAGGCCTGATGTCCGGTTGTATCGTCGGCACCGCCATCGTGCTGTGCCCGGGCAGTAGCGTGACGCAAGTGGCTCCGCTGTCGATGGTCGCAGTTGTCGTGACGACATTGATGGTCAGTCGGTGCTGGGGTGTCATAACCGGGATCGTGCACGGGTGCGTGACAGTCGCGCTGGTTGTGGGTGCCGGGTGGCGATGGAATCTGCTCTCGATACGCGCGAACCGACACGACCTCTTCATGGTGGTCCTGCTTGTCATGGGCGTCGCGTGGCTCGGGGCTATTGGACGGCGCGCGCAGCGTCTGCGTGCCGCCTGGATTCACCTCCCTAGATAGTCAACTCGAGATGATCGACAAGATCGAGCACGACGCGCGGTCCACTCAGCGGCGGGATGTGGAACGTGAAACGCCCGCCCCGGTTGGACTGCGTGGGTTCTGGAAGAGCCTGGGCCCTGGCATCGTGACCGGCGCTGCCGATGACGACCCATCGGGCATTGCGACCTACTCCATCGCCGGCGCACAGTTCGGCACGGCGCTTCTCTGGACCGCGCTGTTCACCTGGCCGTTGATGATCGCGGTCCAGACCATGTGTGCACGGATCGGCATGGTGACCGGACAAGGCATCGCTGGGGCGCTGCGGCACAAGTTCCCGCGACCGGTCCTCGTCGTGGCCGCCATCGCGTTGTTCCTTGCGAACACCATCAATGTCGGTGCGGATCTTACCGGAATGGCCGACGCAGCCGAACTCCTGACGGGCATCAACTCACACGTCTGGGTCATAATCTTCGGTGTCGGGATCGCGTTTGCCACAATTCGCCTGCGATACGAGACGATTGCCAGTGGCCTCAAATGGCTGGCGCTGGTGCTCATCGCATACGTCGTAACCGCCCTGTACGTGGGGCCGACCTGGTCCGAGGTCGCGCGCGATTCGTTCATCCCGCGAATGCCGAAACTGGGCGGCGTGTGGGCGACGCTGGTTGCCATTCTCGGCACGACGATCAGCCCGTACCTCTTTTTCTGGCAGGCGTCTCAGGAGGTCGAGGAGGAAAAGGGGCTGGGCCGACGCCGGCTCGCCGATCGGGTCGGCGCCAAGCCAAACGAGATCAGGACGCGGAAGATCGACATCGGCATCGGAACCTTCTTCTCGAATGCGGCGATGTTTTTCATCATCCTCGCGACGGCCCTGACGCTGCACAAGGCAGGTCTCACCAGGCTCGAAACGTCGCGAGAAGTCGCGCAGGCACTCACGCCGCTCGCGGGTCGCTTTGCCTCACTGCTGTACACGGTCGGCTTGCTCGGTACTGGCGCACTTGCGATCCCCACGCTCGCGGGAAGCGGTGCGTACGCATTTGCAGAGATCTTCGGCTGGCGCCAGGGCATGGACGAGCCATATAACCGCGCGCCCGGCTTCTACGCGACCTTCATCTGCTCCGTCGCGCTCGGTATCGCGATGGATTTTGCGCGCGTAAACGCCGTATCCGCGCTGTACTGGACTGCGGTGATCAACGGCGTCCTTGCGCCTTTTCTTCTGGTCGGCATCCTGATCGCGGCATCGGACAAGGAACTGATGCATGGGCAGGCGAGCTCACTCCTGGGCCGCGTGGTCGTTGGGCTGACGACGGCAATCATGTTCGCGGCGGCGATCGGGATGTTCGTGTTCTGAATGGTCGTTCACGCGATGCGCATCGTACCGCCACCGTGGCCTGTGCAGATCCTGCTTACCTTGATCAACCAACACGGAGCAAAGATGTTCGCCTTCGCCAAACCACAGTGTGCTGCAGCATGGATCTTCTTCGCCCTCGCGGCCGCCACACCGGTAGGGGGACAGGCCACCGGCACCAACGAGACGCCGGCGCGGCTGCAGCCGAGGACCGCTGGCTTCGACTACGTGCGCCGCGATGTCATGATTCCCATGCGCGACGGGGTCAACCTGCACACGATCATCCTCATCCCGAACGGTACACAGGGTGCGCCGATGCTCATGACGCGCACACCGTACGATGCGAACGCGCTCACCACGCACGCGCAGAGCGCGCACCTGGCGTCATCGCTCGTGGGCTACGACAATGCGCTCGACGTCATCATCGGTGGTGGCTTCATCCGCGTGATCCAGGACGTGCGCGGCAAGTACGGCTCGGAAGGCGAGTTCGTGATGAATCGCCCGCTCGTCGGCTCACTGAACCCGACAACGGTGGATGAGAGCACCGACACGTACGACACGGTGGACTGGCTCGTGAAGAACGTGGGAGAGTCGAATGGCCGCGTCGGGATCCTCGGCATCTCGTATGATGGCTTCCTGTCGCTCATGGCACTCGTGAACCCCCACCCGGCCGTGAAGGTCGCTGTGCCCATGAATCCAATGGTCGACGGATGGATGGGCGACGACTGGTTCCACAACGGGGCGTTCCGTCAGCAGAACATGCCGTACATCTACGAGCAGGAGGCCACGCGCGACAACAGCGCGAAGTGGTGGACGAGCCACTTCGACGACTACGACACCTACATGCAGGCGGGGTCTGCGGGCGAGCTCGGTCGCCAGCGTGGACTGGAGCAGGTCGGCTTCTGGCGAAAGATCCTCGAGCACCCGTCGTACGACGGGTTCTGGAGCGGCCAGGCCATGGAGCGCATCCTCGCCGACCGGCCGCTCACTGTACCGGTGATGCTGGTGCACAGTCTCTGGGACCAGGAGGACATCTACGGCGCCCCCGCGGTGTACCGCGCGCTGGAACCGAAGGACGCCGTCAACGACAAGGTCTTCCTCGTCATGGGTCCCTGGCATCACGGCCAGGAGATCGAGGATGGAAGCACGTTGGGCGCGCTGCGATTCGAGAGCAATACGTCACGCACCTTCCAGCGCGACATGCTGCTCCCTTTCCTCAACCAGTACCTGCGCGAGGGAGCGCCGAAGGCCGACATCGCTCCGGTGACCGCGTTCGAGACGGGCACCAACGAGTGGCGCCGGCTGAATGCGTGGCCCGCCGCGCCGAGCACAACTCGCCTCTACCTGCAGCCTGAATTCCGCGTGGGCTTCACCGCCCCCGCCGCGAGCGCGCCGCTCTACGATGAGTACATCTCGGATCCGGCCAAGCCGGTGCCCTTCCGGTCGCGCCCCAGCCAGCCTGTCGGGTACGACGCGCCGCTCACCTGGCCGCAATGGCTGGTGGACGATCAGCGCGAGGCTTCCGGGCGAACGGACGTGCTGGTATTCACTTCGGACGTGCTCACCGCACCAATGAAGATCAGCGGCCAGCCGGTCGCCAACCTCGTCGCCTCGACGACAGGCACCGATGCCGACTGGGTGGTGAAGCTGATCGATGTCTACCCCGATGAGGTCGCGGGCCAGCCGGCACTGGGCGGCTACCAGCTCATGATCGCGGGCGACATTTTCCGCGGCCGTTATCGCGAGAGCTTCTCGTCCCCTTCACCGATCCAGCCGAACACGCCGCTAACGTATCGCTTCGCCCTGCCCACGGCGAATCATGTCTTCCTGCCCGGGCACCGCATCATGGTCCAGGTCCAGAGCAGCTGGTTTCCGCTGTACGACCGGAACCCGCAGACGTTCGTCCCCAACATCTTCTGGGCGAAGCCGGCAGATTACATGAAAGCCACGCTGCGAGTCTACCACGCGGGCGGACTGGCAAGTTTTGTCGAGTTGCCGGTCGCCAGGACAGCCCCTCGCTGACCGTCCGCTGCTCCCGACCCTCCGCGTGCGGAGCGGGCTGGCCGTTGTCGTCGCACAACCCGCTCCAACAAGTCAGTACCGAAGATTGGCCCGCAGCGACGTGATGAACGCGGGCCCACGATCGCGGTTGTAGCCCGGATTCCGGACGTACTGAAGATCGGGACCCACCTGCAGGTAATCGCCAAGTCGCGCCAGGTAGTACGTCTCGACAAAAGACTCCGGACCATAGCGCAGCGCGCCGTCGCCGAGCAGGAAACCCGACCCGCCCGCGGCGAGATAGTCGCGGTGGGCACTGTTCAGCGTGTGCCGCAGAAACGCGACGCCCAGTCTGTCCGCCGCGCGTCCCCAGTGCCGACCGGCCAATTGCACTCCGCCGCTGGCATGGCCCTCGACTTCGGAGAAAGCGAACGATTCGCTCGTGCCGCCCGCCCACCCGAGTCGAGCAAAGGCACCTGTCTCGCCGTCGTCGGCCAGCGGCTGCTCCACGTTCACACCAATGCCGGTCTTGCCGCGTCCCGGTGTGTCGTTCGCAACGATGTCCGGCGTGGTGCGTGTAGCTCGCGCACGGGCGAGCGCTTCGAGGTAGTCGCCCATTCGCGCATGATTGCTGTAGCCGAGTACGCGTATGGCACCCCCGGCGGGAAGTACCGAGAACGTGAACTCCACGTTGTCACCACGCGCTCGTCGAAGATCGCTGTCGAAGACGTTGCCGTTGGCCTGGCGCGGCATCTGGAATGATCCGGCGCGTACGGCAATTCGCGGCGTGATCCACGACACCGCGATGCCGTTCGTGTATCCCCGCGTGTCGGCCGCAAAGTCCCAGGCTGTGTTCTGGAACAGTCCCCAGTTCATGAACTGCGTGCGCGTGGAATTGGCGTAGCGATTGAGGTCGAACAGATCGCTCGCCGCCAGCTTGCCGGCGGACAGCTCCACGCGTTGTCTGGCCACAGTCCCCGCGAGCTGGTCGATTCCGCGCGCCACGGAGTCCACGTCGTGCGCCAGCGGAATGGCGAGTCGCAGGAATGCGCGCGCGACGTACGGCCCGTTGCCGAGGTCCGCCGTCCCCTGGCGAAGCACGTCGCCATTGGTGACGCCGGCGAGTCCGGAGGCGTGACTGATCCCGCTGCCGCGCGCCATCTCCACATCGAGATACCCGTCGAGACGCGGCAGGATGCGGGCTCCCAGGTATGCGCCGTAGGTATGGCTGACCGCGCGATCGCCCGCTGCGGTGAGGCTCATCGGCCCGCTGTACGGTGCATCGAAGGGGCCCAGGCGCTGTCCAATCACGGTGATCTGTGTTCCAAGCACCTGCGGCACCCACGATGACGACCCTTGCGCGTAAACCCTGGACGCGACAAGACCCGGCATCAGCGCGGCGAGGAGCACCAGGCGCAGATCGCGAGCGATGGCCTTTGAACGGGATGCATTCGCCGACCGCCCGCGGTGCGGGCGGTCGAAGGCATTCTCACTTTGCAACGGCCGCTTTCTTGTTCCTGTGGTGCTGCCACAGCGCCCCGGCTACAGCACCGGCCTTGGCATGGTGGCCGAGCATGTGTCCGGCTGCCGCACCCACGAGCGCGCCTTTCAGCTTGCTGTGGTGCTTCTGGACAGGAACAGCGGCCCGCGGCGCGGGGGTAGCCTGCGCCCGCAGCGGCAAGCTGCCGGCGAGGAGTGCCAGGCCAATCGCCGTGGCGGTCGTGGTCTTCCGGATCATCGTGTTCATACGAGCTCCTGAGGGGATGATAGCCAGGAAGGCGACACCCGTGCCACGGAGGATTTGCTCAAGGACTCTTAATGAAAAATTTGTTGCGGCTCACGGCTGGCACCAGGATGGATGGCAGGACCTTCGACCACCTTGGCCAAGACAGTCACATCGCGAGTGGTGGCACTCCGGGGCTGTCACTCGACCTCACTGAGTGCTGCGTCGACAGCGGGCAGTCGGAGCACGAAGCAGCTGCCGCCTCCATCACGCGCTGCATACGAGAGCGATCCATGCTGGAGGTCGGCAAGCGTGCGCGCAATGGAAAGGCCCAACCCGGCGTGACCCGTGTCCACTGGTTGATCCGCTGGGCGGTAAAAGGCGTCAAATACCCGCTGCTGCTCCGCGTGGGCAATGCCGGGCCCGCGATCGCATACGCTGAAAATCAACGCGTCATCCTCGCGGCGCGCACTCAGCTCGACTGGCTGATCGGGGGGCGAGTAGCGAATTGCGTTGTCGACGAGGTTTCCCAGGATGCGAGTCGTGAGGACAAAGTCGAAGGTGCCGGCGAGCACCGGGGTGCTGAGCTCGAGGGTGCGAACGATCTGCTTGCCGTTCAGGCTGCCGCGTACCTGGCGCAGCGTGGCTCCGACCACGTCCTCTGCCGTATTGATCTCGGCCTGGACGCGATAGCCGCCAGCGCGCAGGCGAGAGAGTTCGAGCACATCGGTGACCATTCTCGTGAGTCGGTCTGCTTCCTCGATGATGGCTGCCGCGTTCGGGTGTGAGGCGATTCCCGGCTCTTGCGCCAGCAGGCGAATGGTGGTGAGCGGTGTGCGCAGGTCGTGCGACACGGCCGCCACGATCTCGTCTTTCGTGCGATGGGAGTCCCGGAGTACGCGAAGACGCTCCGCGTCGGCCACCAGCGACACGCGTTCCACTCCCAGTGCGGCATAGTAGGCGAGGGCCACCAGAAAGCGGCGGCGGGGGTCGTCCAGCCGAAGGCCCGACGAATCAGCCACACTCAGCACGCCTAGCACGCGGTGCTCAGCGAGCAGCGGAATGACCAGGAGTGTCACGTTGCCTCCAGTTGTCCCCCGTTCCACGAAGGACGTGAGCTCCTGCGATTGCGGGCCCGCGGACGACGAGACCGTCACGACCATCCGCTCGCGCGCAGCCATGGCGACGATCTCGGCGCCATGGGCTTGCAGCAGGTCCTCTCCTCGCGCATCGTCGATGCGGAGTCCGGACATCGCGCCGTCGTCGCTGGCCATGTGAATGGAGCAGGCGCGAGCGTCGAGCGTCGTGCGGATCAGGGTCGTGATGCGGTGCAGCGCGTCGGACGGGTCGGCAAAGCGGAGGGTATCGGCACCGATCCGTGACAGGCTGTCCAACTCGCTTGCGCGTCGCCGTGCCACGTCGGCTTCGCGCCGTGCACGCGCCAACAGGTCCGTTGCCGCACCGGCAATGGCTACAAAGGCGATCAGCACTACCCAGTCCAGTGGCTTGCTCACGCTCATCTGGTCGAATGGCGGCTGGAAGAAGTAGTCGATGAGCGCGAACGCCATGCACGCCATCGCGAAGCCGAGTGCGCGTCCGCCGGTAACACTCCCGCCAATGACGACGAGCAGCAGGGTGAGGACCACGTGCGACTGCTCGATGTCGCTGCGCAGCCAGAGGAGGGTACCCGTGACAGCGGCCAGCATCAGAAGCCAGAAGATGCTGCCAAATCGGCGCCGGCCGTGCATCAGCTTCCCTCTGCCTGGAAGCGGTAGCCCACTCCGGGCTCGGTGACGATCAGCGTGGGCGCGGTGGGATCACGCTCGATCTTGCGCCGGAGGTTCGTGACGTGCACGCGCAGATAGTGTTGCGGAACACCAAACGGCTTGGCCCAGACGCTATCGAAGATCTGCTGATGCGTCAGCGTGCGTCCTGGGTATGAGGCCAGCGCATGCAGGAGGCGCCATTCGGTGGGCGTCAACCTGATCACTTCGTCACCTCGGCGCACCTCGCGCCAGACCATGTCGATCGACAGGCCGTCCCACTCGATCACGCGCTCATCGATGGACGCATCCGGCCTGGCACGCCGTAATACAGCCTGCATGCGCGCGAGAAGTTCCGGCATGCTGAACGGCTTTGTGAGGTAGTCATCGGCGCCCGCCACGAGGAGCGCCACCTTTTCATCGGCCGAGAGCCGCGCGGAGAGGACGATGATCGGTACGGACGACCATTGGCGAATCTCCAGACAGACCTCCTGTCCCTGCATGTCGGGCAGTCCCAGGTCGAGGATCACCAGATCGGGTCGCGCGGTAGCCGCGATGTCGATGCCTTCAGCGCCCGTCGCCGCCTCGAGGAACCGCGTGCCCAGCGGTCGCAGCGCGTTGGCGACCGCACGGCGAATTGGTTGTTCGTCATCGATGACGAGGACGACGTCGACACGAATACTCGAATTGGGAGACGACGGCGCCGTCATGCGACCAGTGTGGGAGACATGCGTACGATACACGCTCCGGCCGCAGTCCGAGCCGCCGTTCACGGAACTTTGTGAGATTCATGTGACAACGGCGTTTTCCCGCCTCGCAATCCACCTTTGCAGCGCGGTACGCTTCGTTTCCCCGCACCGAAGAGCCTGCGCTTGCACATGTTGTCGTTCGTTTTCCCCATCCGGGTCCGGCATTCCTGTTCCGGCGTGGCGCTCGTGTCGATTGGCGTGCTGTTGACGGCGTGCCGCGACGGGAGCGCAACGCTGCCCGCCGACAGGGCCCGGCGACCCAACCAGATCCAGTTCGCTGCGGCGTCGCCCAAGCTCGCGATGTTCGGTATGGACACCGTCCGGACGGTGCACAGTCGCGTGATTGCAACGCTGCCGGCGCTGGTGGTCGCGAACGAGGACCACACCGTGCGCGTTACGACGCCGGTCACCGGGCGCATTGTGGCGCTGCTGGTACAGGCGGGCGATCACGTCAGCGCCGGTCAGCCACTCGCCCGCATCCGCTCCGGCGATATTGCGCAGGTGACCAGTGAAGTCGAGAAGGCGCGGACGGCGGACCGGTTGGCCGCGATGACTCTCGCGCGCAGCACCGACCTGTACGAACACAAGCTGATCGCGTCGCGCGAAATCGAGCAGGCGCGCAACGACGCGGACCAGGCGCGTGCCGAACTTGCGCGCGCAACGCGTCGCGCCGCGCAACTGGGCGTTGTCGGGCGTGGCGTGGAAGGCGATTACCTCCTTCGTGCGCCGGTGTCCGGCGTGGTCATCGAGCGGCTCGCGAATCCTGGACTCGAAGTGCGGCCAGACAACGGCGTGGCGTTGTTCACCGTGTCGTCCCTCTCGTCGCTCTGGCTTGCGGTGAGTGTGCCACAGCGCGACCTGGCGGTTGTCCACAGGGGAGCGCAACTGCATTTCGTGACGGACGCAGTTCCCGGCCGCGCGTTCGATGCGCGTGTGAGCTTCGTCAGCGATGCGCTCGATCCCACCAGCCGCTCGGCAACCGCGCGCGCGGTGATCGAGAATGCTGACCGTGCACTTCGGGTACAGACCAGTGGCGAGGCGCAGGTCATTGTGGAGGACACCGGGTCGAGTGTGGCCATCCCGACGCGCGCCGTCGTCACACATGGTGACCAGAGCGTCGTGTTCGTGCTCACGGCGCCCGGCACATTCGAGCGGCGCGTCGTCACGGTGCGTGACGACGACGGGACGATATCAACGGTGTCGGCAGGCTTGTCCGCCGGGGAGCGCGTCGTCACGACGGGGAGCCTGCTGCTGTCGGGCGAAATGGATCGCGCGCACTAGCAGGGCGTCCTCGTGATTCGCCAACTCGTTCGCTTCGCTCTTCGCCAGCGGCTGCTTGTCCTTGGAGCCACAGGGCTCCTCATCCTGGTCGGCATTCGGGCGTTCATCGACCTGCCCATCGATGCCTTTCCCGACGTCGAGGACATTCACGTCCAGATCATTTCGCAGTGGGCCGGCCATGCCGCGGAGGAGGTCGAGCGCTC
>JAYVNZ010000116.1:0-21566 GCA_043758185.1 Gemmatimonadaceae bacterium
CGCGATCCCAGTGACGTGACAACGGCGAGCGACACGATTGCACCAAGGCCGAAGGTGAGAAACAGCAGTGCGGCGTGCGGAGCGCCGCCAGTGGCGGAGGCCGCGATGAGGAGACCGAGGATGGGACCGGCGCATGGGGCCCAGAGCAGCCCGATGGCCAGCCCGACCACGACGTTGCGCACCGGCGCGGCCGGCCCCGTTCCGCCACCGAGCATGGCTGCACCAGCGCGGGTGACCGGCCGCGTGAGCCATTCCGCAGCGCGCGTGGAGACCAACGACAGGCCCACCACCGCCAGCAGCACGAGTGCGGCGTTCCGGCCGATCTCGTTGGCAACGAGCAGCCAGTGTGCAGTGGCGCTCGCAATGAGGGCAGCGCCCGTGAAGGCGAGTGCGAGCCCTACCAGCATGGGCGCGATCTCGCGGCGGAAGTTGCCACCCGTTCGCGCAAACACGAGCGGGATCACTGGCAGGATGCACGGGCTGAGGATGGTGAGCACTCCGCCAAGCAACGCGAGCAGCACCAGTGTCATGGGGTTGTCATTCCTTCGGCCGCAAGGGCCGCGAGCACGCGGACACGCAGCGGCTCGAAGTCGCCGACCACCGCCCCCGAGTCGTGTACCGCCTGGAGAAACGCGTGCTCGAAGTCGTAGTGCGACCGGCAGTTGTCGCACGCCTGCAGGTGCTCCACCACACGCGCCTGCCATTCATCCGGCAACGCACCGTCAAGGTAGGGCCACAGCTGACGAACGATCTCACGGCAGACTTCAGGATTCTGCATGCATCACCCCACTGGTGGATGGGCGAATCGATGATGGAGTGTCAGCGGCGCAGGTAAATCCTGCGTCGATGGCATACTGCACGAGCGCCTGCTGCAGTTGACGGCGGGCACGATAGAGTCGAGAGCGTACGGTCCCGACCGGCACCTTCAGCACGTCCGCCGCCTCCTCGTACCGCCGCTCCTGCACATCCACCAGCCGCACGACGTCGCGATAGAGTGGCTCGAGGTCGTCGATGGCCTTCTGGATGGCAGGGGCTAGGTCGAGGCGCGCAAACAGGTCCTCAACGCCCTTCTCCCGTGCGAGCTTGTGCAGATGCGCCGCGGCAAACGTCTCCAACTCCTGGTCGTCACCGACAGCGGTGACCCAGCGCTGCCGCGCATGCTGCGCGAAGTACGTGTTGCGGCAGATGGCCGAAAGCCACCGCTTGCAATCGCTCGACTTGTCGAACGTGGCCCAGTGCCGAAAGGCCCGCAGGAAGGTCTCCTGCACCAGGTCATCCGCATCCGCCGGGTCGCGCGTGAGGGCATTGGCCACCCGTGCCACGGCCGGAAGCAGCGGCATCGCGATGCGGGCGAACTCCGCGTCGCGGCCCGCGTTGGTGTCAAGCGCGTCTGGCATGCAGTCTCGTCATCACTCCTCCAGTAGCGAGGGAGGAGCCGAAGAGTTCCACCCCGCCCTACGCCGGCCCCATCACCACGGTCACGTCGCGCCGCCCGCCGTCGTCCACGAGGAGGATTGCCCCATCGGCGCTCCGTACTCCGTCCACGGTAACACTCGCGATGCCGGTCGACACATGGTGGGGATTCTCGACCACGATGCTGTAGGTGGTGGACCCGTGCCGGTACTCGATGCTGTACCGCTCCCATGCCGTTGGGATGCACGGTGACAGGGTGAGCTGGTCGCCGCGCTTCGTGAAGCCCAGGATGCCCTCCACGGCAGCCCGATAGCTCCAGCTCGCCGAGCCCGTGTACCATGTCCAGCCGCCGCGCCCCACGTGTCCCGGCGCATCATACACATCCGCAGCAATCACGTACGGCTCCACATTGTATCGCTCGGCGTCCTCGCGCGTGCGCGCATGCGTGAGTGGATTGAGCAGGTCGTACAGATGGAACGCGAGATCGCCGTCGCCGAGGCCGGCGGCGGCCAGGACGGTCCACAGGGCTGCGTGGGTATACTGTGCCCCGTTCTCACGCACGCCCGGCAGATAGCCCTTGATGTAGCCCGGGTCGTGCTCCGTGGTGTCGAACGGCGGGGTGAGCAGCAGGATCATGCGATCGTCATCGCGCACGAGGCGCTCGCGCACGGCCTGCATGGCAGTCCGGGCGCGGTTCGGTGCTCCGGCCCCGGACAACACGGCCCAGCTCTGCGCGATGGAATCGATCTGCGCTTCCTTTTCCTGTGCCGAGCCCAGGGGGCTGCCATCATCGAAGTAGGCGCGCCTGTACCATCCTCCATCCCAGGCGCTCGTCTCCACAGCAGCCGCATAAGCGTCCGCCCGGTGGCGACAGCGTTCGGCCACGGCGCCATCACCGCGCAGGTCCGCGTGCTGCGCGAACCGGCGCAGGGTTGCAACGAGGAACCACGCGAGCCACACGCTTTCGCCGCGTCCCTCAACGCCCACGCGGCTCATGCCGTCGTTCCAGTCTCCCGAACCGATGAGCGGCAGGCCGTGTTCGCCCTGCGTGCAGGCGCGGTCGAGCGCACGCACGCAGTGTTCATACAACGTCCCGGTCGCGTCGCTCACGATGGGACGGTCGTAGACCTCGTGCTCGTGCGGCTCGAGGGTGCGCATTTCCAGGTACGGCGCGAGTTCGTCCCAGACCTTTACGTCACCGCTCACCTTCACGTAGTGGTCGGCGACGAACGGCAGCCACGCGAGATCGTCGGAAAATCGCGTGCGCACGCCGCGCCCGCTGGGTTCGTGCCACCAGTGCTGCACGTCGCCTTCCTTGAACTGGCGGCCGGCGGCGCGCAACAGGTGCGCGCGCGTGACGGACGGCTCCGCATACACGAACGCCATGCCATCCTGCAACTGGTCGCGGAAGCCGAACGCGCCGCTGGATTGATAGATGGCGGAGCGCGCCCACATGCGACACGCGAGCGCCTGGTAGAGCGACCACCGATTCACGAGCGCATCGAGTTCGCCGGAGGGTGTTTCCACCCTGATGATGCCGAGCCGCCTGGACCACGCCTCGATGGCGCCTGCGGCAGCTTGCCGGGCATTCGTCGGCGTGCCGCATCGCGCGATGATGTCGCGCACGGCGTCCTCGCCACGCGCCGCTCCCAGGAGAAGGATGACGTCGCGCGATTCGCCGGGCTCCAGCGTAATGGTGCAGCGCATGCCAGCGCACGGATCAAAGCCGGCGCCGGTATTGCCGGACAGTTCGCCGAAGGACAGGGCGGCTGGGGCGGACAGGTCACCGTTGCGCCCGATGAACGCGGCGCGGTCGCCAGTGATGCTGGTGACGGGTTCGCTGATCCACGAGAATGCGACCTGCTCGGCAAAGTCCTCGTTGAAGTAGTTGCGCGCGAAGATGGCTCCGGACGCCGTATCCCGGAGCGTGTGCACCTGGTTGCGCGTCTGCTCGCGATCGGCGCCGAGCGCCCATTCCACGTAGCTGGTGAGGATGATGCGACGGGGGGTCGTGCCTTCGTTCCGGAGCGTGAGGCGAGAGATCTTCACCGGATCATCACTCGGCACGCTCAGCGAGAGCTCGCTCGCGATGCCCGCGCGACCATGCTGGAACGTGGTGACACCAGGGGCATGCGTCACGCGATAGGGTGCCGGCCCGGATTCGTCGTCCTTGGCCAGCCACGGGCCCGGCGTGGGACTCCACACACGTCCGCTCTCGGCATCCTGGAGATAGATCACCTCGCCCGCGGGGTCGCTCACCGGGTCGTTGTACCACGGCGTGAGCCGATAGAAGTAGCTGCTCTCCGCCCAGGCGAATCCGCCGCCCCGCTCCGTGATGCAGAAGCCGGCGTTGCGGTTGGCCACCACGTTGGCCCAGGGACCGGGCGGCACATGGCTGCCGTCCACATCGATGCGGTAGTCGTTCTCGGCCGTGAGGGCGCCAAATCCGTTGCCGCCTTCCTGTGCGGGGAGCACGATGGCGTCGCGCACCTGGAGCACCGGCTCGAGAACAGCTGCCACGGAGTCGTCACTCGAACGAATGGTGGCCGCCACCACCTCGCCGAGTCCCACCCCGTCACACACGACGTGAATGCTGGCCATTGCGCGCAGGAGCGCCACGTCTGCGGCAGGCAGTACATCGCTGCGGCGGATGTACACACCACCGGGTACCTCCATCATGCCACCTTCGCTCGACGACACGACCATCGCCGTGATCTGGTCCTGCAACTCCTGGATGTACGACGGTTCCTTGGCGTTGAGGATGATGAGGTCCGACTTCACGCCCTTGGTGCGCCAGTAGTTGTGGGCCACGAGCAGCTGCCGCACGCTGGGCAGGCCTACCTCCGCGCGGATGGTCGCCAGGACGATGGGCCAGTCGCCCGAGATGCCATGCGCCCACAGTGCGGATTGCGCGCTCCGGTTGGCGGCGCGCTCGTGCTCGGGTGCGCGCAGTGCCTCGCGGGGATAGATGAGGGAGCCGGCAAGATCCTGGTAGAGTGCCGCGGCATCCGCCGACACGTCCAGGTCGCGGAGTTCGATCTGGGCAACCGTCCACGAAAGAGCGAGCGCGCGCTCCGCAGCGCCAAGGTCGCGATGCCGGTCCGCGGCGACGAGTGCTTCGTCGCGACTGTCGGCCACGATGGTGGTGAATGCCACGGTCGCGGAGCGGCCGGGCTCGAGGCGGAGCCGCACGCGCAACGCGGCGATGGGGTCGAGCACCGCTCCCGCTGTGTTGGAGAGTGCACCCGCTTCATCGAGCGCGACAGGGGACTGCACGGTGCGTCCGCGTCCGATGAACCGGGCGCGGTCCGTCTCGCACGTGACCTGCGCGATGGATTCCGGCCCCATGGCCACGACGTGTGCGCACCAGGGACGCCGCTCGCTGGCGGACCGGGGCCGGCGGCTCGCCAGGACCGCGCACTGCTTGGGGAGCCACTCGGTTTCGACGAACAGGTTCTGGAACGCCGGGTGCGCGCGGTCCGCACCGTTCGACGTGAGCACGATCTCCCCGTAGCTCGTCAACTCGATCTCGCGCTCCGTGCGCGAGCGGTTGGTGAGCGTGACGCGGCGAATTTCCGTGCGTTCGCGCGGCACCACGACGATCTCGGTGCGCGTATCGATGCCCCGGTCGTTGCGCGTGAAGACGGCGCGGTCAGCCGCGAACGCGACGTGATAGCTCTGCGGCGTGGCGCGCACGGGCTGGTGACCGGCGGACCAGAGCGCGCCGGACTTCACGTCGCGCACGTAGATCCAGTGCCCCGTGGCGTCGCGTGTCCCATCCGCGCGCCAGCGCAGCACGTCCATGTCGCCGCTCCTGCTGTATCCGCTGCCGGCGTTGCTGACCAGCACGCAGTACGACTGGCCGCCGAGGAGGCCGACGCGGGGCTCCGGCGTATCGGCGGAATCGAATTCCCGTGTGACTGCGCGCGCACGCGGCGTGCGCACGAGCGGATCGTCGGACGCATCGGACTGCGCCGTGCGGGTGGTGTAGCGGCGCGGCACCCGTTCGTCGAGCAGGAGCGCCGCCGCGCGTACCGCGGGATCGCGAAAGAAGCGGCGCTGCCAGATGCCCTGCCCGCGCTCGAGGTCGAGTGCGTTGTGCAGGGCAACGAGGGTCATGCCGACGTGGTGCGCCATGACGGTCCGCACGATGGCGGGGCCGGTGGTGGACTCGGGCCGCGTGTAGTCGAGCGCATCGTAGAATCCGTACGGTCCCATGGCACCAAGCCGCTCGAGCGCGGCGAGGTTGCGGAGCGCATCATGCGGCGTGACGGCCAGCGCGAGCGCGCTGGCATACGGCGCCACGACGAGGTCGCTGCCCAGGCCGCGCTTGAGCGCCAGGTCCGGGATGCCGAAGGCACGGTATTGATAGGTCTCGTGACGATCGCGGACGTTGTACGCGGACTCCGAGATACCCCACGGCACGCCGCGGGTGTTGCCATACGCGATCTGACGCCGGACCGCGGCCTGGTGCGTCTGGTCCAGCAGCGAGAATGGTCGGGAGGGCATCACGAGCACCGGCATCAGGTACTCGAACATGCTGCCGCTCCACGACACGAGTGCAGTGCCGGAGTCCGTCGTGGTGAGGGATCGCCCGAGATGGAACCAGTGTTCCACCGGAACGTCATCCTTGGCCACCGCCACGAAGCTGGTCAAGCGCGCTTCGGAGGCGAGGAGGTCGTACGTGCCCGTGTCGAGCCGGCCACTGCGTGCATCGTAGCCAATGGAGAGCAGGCGGCGCTGCGTGTCGTAGAACAGCGAGAAGTCCATGGCCATCGCGACGCTCCGCGCTCGCAGCCCGATGCTCGTCAACCGTGCCGCATCGGCGCGCTCCTCTTCCTGGAGTGCGCCACAGGCTGCCGAGAGCGCGATCAGGTGGCCGGCGAGGTTTCCGGAATCGACAGCTGACACATAGGCCGGCTCGAGCACGCGCAGGTCCGCCAGGTCGTACCAGTTCATCAGGTGCCCGTGCACCTTGGCCATCTTTTCCACCGAGTCGAGCGCATGCTCCAGCCGGTCGAGCATCTCACCAGCCGAGATGAATCCAAGGTCGTTGGCACTCACCGTGGCGAGCAGCTGCAGCCCGATGTTGGTGGGTGACGTGCGCGTGGCCAACACGGGCTGTGGAGTTTCCTGGTAGTTGTCCGGAACGAGCCAGTGGGTGCTCGCGTCCGCGAACTTCTCGATGAACTGCCAGTGCGTGCGTGCGAGGCGCAACGCCACTTCCCGCTCCGCCGCGCGCAGCTGCAGGTCGGCGCGCACGATGGGCTTGCTCAGCTGGTACGCAATCTCGGGCGCGGCAACCCATGCGAGCGCCGCGATGGCCAGCAGTGCCCACGCGCCCGCGCCGTCGTGTCGGGCCACGGACGTGGCGGCCATCACCCCCACCGACACGATGGCCACCGCAACACCGGGCCACATTCGGATCCACACCATGCGACGACCGCCTGCGCTGGCTTGCTCCACCTGCGACGCCGTCTGCCATTCGAGCATCCGCGTGTGCGAGACGGCGACGCGGTGCAGGGTGCGGACAATGGCGTCGGTGGCCACGAGCGCCTGATGCGGCAGCATCACGATCCCCAGCGCGAGCTGCTGGATGGAGAGCGAGGCATCGTGCAGCAGGGCGGCGTAATAGGGCGTCCACGACTCGCGGCGCGGAGGCCTCAGGAGCGCGATGGCCAGCGGAATACCCCACGGCGCGGTCATCGCGGCCAGCACCATCAGCGCCCAGGCCACTCCCGCGTTCGGCAACACGGTCCACCCGGCAATGAACCACCCGAACAGTGCCACCGGCGAGATGCTCCGCCGCATGTTGTCCAGGATTTTCCAGCGCGAGATGGACGCCAGCGCGTTGTGCGTCCGGCCGGTGGCACCGGGGATGTCACTGCGCAACCACGGTGCAAGCTGCCAGTCACCACGAATCCACCGGTGCAGCCGGCGCGTGGCGGTGAGGTATCGCGTGGGATAGTCGTCGAATACCTCCACGTCGGTCACGAGACCGGCGCGCGCGAAGGACCCCTCGATCAGGTCGTGGCTGAGCAGGGCGTTTTCCGGAAACCGCCCCGCAATCGCGCGCTCGAACATGGCCACGTCATAGATGCCCTTGCCCGTGAACGTTCCCTCGCCGAAGAGGTCCTGGTACACATCGGACACGGCGGTGGTATACGGGTCGACGCCGGGATGCCCCGCGAAAATCGCGGAGTACCGGGATCCGTTGGCACTGGCCAGTGACACGCTCACGCGCGGCTGCATGATCCCGTAGCCCTTCACCACCCTGCCCACGCGCTCATCGAAGACGGCGCGATTGAGCGGATGCGCCATCGTGCCGATGAGTGCCGTTGCCGCGTCGCGCGGGAGCACGGTATCCGAGTCGAGCGTGACGACATACCGCACGCCATGCAGCCAGTCGGCATCACCTTCGATGGTGGAGAATGCCTTGGCGTTCGACCCGAGCACGAACCGGTTGAACTCCACCAGCTTTCCCCGTTTCCGCTCCCACCCCATCCAGATGCCGTCCGCCGCATTGAGCCGCCGCGGCCGCATGAACAGCAGGAACGGCGGGCCGGCCTCACCCTCGAGCACGTATGACTCGTTGAGCGCCTGCACGCCATCCACCGCGGCGCTGATGATGGCTGCATCGCCGGGCTGCACGGCCTCGGTCGCATCCACGAGATCGCCCAGGAGCGCAAACCGGATCTGCGGATCGCGATTGGCGAGGTACTGGGCCTCGAGGTGATCGAGCGCCTCGTCCACGGCATCGCGACTCCCCAGCAGGATGGGCACCACCACCACGCCGCGATGCGCGGATGGTACACCGTCCTTGAACGCCATACGGGCCAGGCGGTCCGGAGGAAGCAGCAGCGTCACCACCTGGTTCACCATCGTGACGGCCACGTCGGCCGCCGGCGAGACCGCGAGCAGGATGGCTCCGAGCACGCCGAACGTGATGGCGCCCTCGAGCGGCTGCAGCAGCACGGACAACGCCGCCGCCACGGACAGGCCGAGCACGGCGAAGTAGAAGACGCTCGGCGATCCCTTCGCGGCGCGATACAATCGCTCGCGGATACCGGCTCGGTAGCCCAGTGCATTTTCCAGCACGCGGCGGCCGTCGTCGACGAGGTGGTAGCCCACGTGCGCAGACCGGGCACTCGATCCCATCGACCGCTCCTCAGCTGCCGCCGCCTGGATTGCGGCTTCCGCCACCTGGTGCTCCGGCACATCCGTGCGCCGCGAGAGGTGCTCGACCACGTGCCGGTACCGATCACGCGTGGGAAAGGTCATGCCGCCGTAGACACCGCTGGGATCGCGGCGCAGCACGGCCTCCGTGGCGCTGGCCGCCTCGACGAATTCCGACCAGTCAATGCTCCCGATCTTCCGGAGGCTCGCGATGCTGTTGGCCATCACGAGCTGCGTGAGGGCGAGGTGCTGCGTGGAACGCTGCACCGCCTCCTCGACGCTCATCACCTCGTCCGCGATCCACTGCTCGAGCCACATCAAGGGCGTGAAGTCGGCCCTCCGGCTGCGGATCTGCTGGATGAAGCGGGTGACAAAGGCCGGCGTGAGCGAGGGCGGGTGGTGAATGAGGTCGTCGAGGACACCGGCGAGCTCCTTGCCGCCCGCGTCCTCCGCTTCCAGCAGTCGCGTCACCCATGCGTCCGCGGCCTCCGTGTCATCCACGTCAGCAGCCGCGCGCACCGACATGTGGCGCACGTTTTCCAGGAATCCCATGCGCAGCATCGCCGGCATCGCCCACAGCTCACCCATGGTGAGCGGGGTAATGCGCTGATACTGCTCGATGATGAGCTGCAGGAGCGCGGGGTCGAGCCGTCCGTCCGTGTGGGCAATGAGCTCCGCCGCGATTTCGTACGCGCGGGGATAGCCAGCGAATGCGCCGTTGCCGGCGAGCTTGGGCAGCTGGTGGTAGTAGTGGTTCGGAAGCGTGGCCCGAACTTCCTGGACCTGCTCCAGCACGACGTAGAAATTGTCGAGCAGCCACTCCCCAGCCGGGCTGATATCCACCCCCTCGGCCGCGACGCGGGCAAGGAGGCCGTGCACGTTGCGGAGGACGCGCTCCGTTGCGGCGAGTCGCGTGAGGAGCGGGCCTTCACCGCGGGCCCTGGTCCGGCGGCGTGTTTCCACCACCGTCTGCGTCCGGGCGAGGTGTCGCCCGTGCCGTGCAAGCCGATCCGTGCCGAACAACTCGCCCAGGATGACGTCACTCGGCGCGTCCGTGAGACGCATGTCGCTGAGACCTGGCGAACGTCGTCGCCAGCCGCGGGGAAACCGCACGCTTGTTTCTGCTCCGGTAGTCTGTCGATCACGTTGCCACAGTTCCCACGCGCGGAGCAGCCGTGCACAGCGGGAGTACGCGCGTTCGTAGATGCAGATTGGAGTCCACGACGTTGCACCCCCCGTCCGCGCGCGGTAAATCATGCACATGCAATGCCCTGGACACGCGCCGTCACGCCTCGCCCCTGCCCGCAAATTCGAGGATGGGCTCGCTAGCGCCTCGTCCGAAACGGTCGCGGAGGAGACTCCGGTGACTTTTGCCTACAACGGCGTGGCTCACGCCGTCATGATGGCGAGCCCCTCTGATCTCGAGGACTTTGCCGTGGGCTTCTCGCTGACCGAGGGACTGGTCCGCGATGCGGGTTCGGTTGATGCCGTCACTGTGGTGCGCTACAGCCGAGGTATCGAACTCCAGATCGAGACGAGCGCGCAGGTGGCCCGCGATGCGCGTCGCCGCAAGCTGTCCGGGCGCTCGGGCTGCGGCATCTGCGGCATGAGTGAGGTTGCCGAGGTGCTGCGTGCAGTGCCGCGCGTGGCGTCCGACGCCTCCTTCACCGTCTCGGCCATCTCGCGCGCGGTGCGCGAGCTGGGCGCACAACAGCCGCTCAATCAGGCCACAGGCGCGGTGCATGCCGCCGGCTGGGCCACCGCGGCCGGCGCCGTGGCACTCGTGCGCGAGGACGTGGGGCGTCATAATGCCCTGGACAAGCTCGTGGGCGCCATGGCCCGGGCCGGCACGGCACCGGTGGATGGATTCGTCGTCCTCACCAGCCGCGGCAGCTTCGAACTGGTGCAAAAGGTGGCAGTGCTCGGCGCACCGCTGCTGGCCACGGTATCTGGCCCCACGGGACTCGCCGTCCAGATCGCGATCGACACCGGCATCACCCTCGCGGGGTTTGCTCGCGATGGGCGGGTGACCGTGTACGCGCACCCCGAACGCATTCTCGCCTGATGGTTACGCAGCGCATGACCAGGCAGACCCCCGCAGGCCGCGCGCAGGGCGGCGAGCCGTTCGTTAGCGTGTGGTCATGAAGATTTCCACGAAGCGTCGAGTCGCCGGGGCGGCGCTGTTCGCCGCGATGGCCAGCGCATGCGCGCATTCGCCGGCCGGACGTTCGGGGGGTAGCGCGGTGTCAACGCGTGACGCGAGCGACGCCCCGGTGTCGGCCATGGATACGCATGCGCCGGCAGCACTGGCCGAGGCACGCCAACTGGTCGTCGTGGTGACACCGGGGTGGAGCGCGGTGTCGGGAACACTGCGCCGGTACTCACGCACGAGCCGCACGGGCGCGTGGCAGCCCGCGGCTGCGGCCGTGCCGGTGGTGATTGGGCGCACGGGGCTCGCGTGGGGCGACCCGATGCTGGCGCGGAACGTGGCGGACCCGGTGAAGCATGAGGGGGATGGCCGCTCGCCCGCGGGTGCATTTCCGCTCGATACTGCGTTCGGCTTCGCGGCACGCTCCGACGTGCCATGGATCCGCCTGCCGTATGCCGCGCTGCAGCCGGGAAGCGATTGCGTGGACGACGAGACATCGGCGTTCTACAACACCGTGGTGGATCGCGCGAAGGTGGCGCGCGTGGACTGGAACAGCGCGGAGCACATGCTGCAGGTGGCACAATACCGGCTCGGCGTCATCGTGGGGTACAATGCGGGGCGTCCCACGGCCGGTCGCGGCTCGTGCATCTTCCTGCACATCTGGGGCGGTGCCACATCCACCACGGCGGGATGCACGGCGCTGGAGGCCGGTGCGCTGGAAGCACTGATGCGCTGGCTCGACGGTACGCGTCACCCAGCGCTCGTCCAGCTGCCTGCGGCGGAGTATGAGCGGTTGCGCCAGGCGTGGGGGCTGCCGAAGGCATGAAGGCGGTGTTCCGCGCAGTGACGCTCTGCGCGCTCGCGAGCGCGTGCCGCCGCGTCGAGACGAACAGCGATTCGCTTGCCCTGTCCATGCGGGACGACTCGCTGCCCGTGCTTGTTGGTGCCGGCGACGTGGGCGACTGCGACTACGACGGCGCAGCCCGCACGTCGAGAATGCTCGACTCCATTCGCGGTACCATTTTCATCGCGGGCGACGTCGCGTACCAGACGAAGCGCAACCCGCATCCCTTCCTGACGTGCTTCGACCCCGCGTGGGGGCGGCACCGCGCGCGCATTCGCCCCGCCCTCGGCAATCATGACTACGCCCGTGACAGCGCTGCCGCGTACTTCGAGTACTTCGGCGAGCGTGCCGGTCCGCGTCCGGGCGGATATTACAGCTATGAGGTTGGACGCTGGCACGTGATAGCGCTCAACACGAACATTGCCATTGGCGACAGTTCACCGCAGGCGCGCTGGTTGCGCGCCGACCTGTCTGCAAACGCAGGCCGGTGCACGGTGGCCTACATGCATCATCCGCGATTCAGCTCGGGGCCGCATACCGAGCGCGAGGCGCTGGTGCCGCTGTGGCGGATCCTCGCGCGGAGGGGGGTGAGCATCGCCATCGCTGGCCATGATCACATCTACGAGCGGTTCTCACCGCTCGACGCCGACGGCGCCCCGGACTCGGCAAACGGCGTCCGCCAGTTCGTGGTGGGAACGGGAGGCGCGCACCGCTATGCGATTGCGGCGTTGCTGCCGGGAAGCGAGGCGCATTCGTCCGACACGTACGGCCTGCTCAAGCTCACGCTGTTGCCTGACCGCTACCGCTGGGCGTTCATGCCCGTGGACGCGGACGGGATGCATGATGCGGGCGAGAGCCGCTGCCACCCGACGCATGCCGAACGCTGAGCGCCGCGTCGCCCTGTGGGTGCTCCAGGTGGGAGCGATTCTCGCAGTGCTCGTCGCGGCGCCATACAAGACCTTCGACCTCGATCGCTTCTTCGTCCCGAAGGAACTCGTTTTGGGCAGCACCGCGTTGCTGGCCAGCGCGCTCTGCCTCGTGCGCGCGCGGCGCGTGGTGCTGACACGCGCCGACCAGATGCTCGCGCTCTGGCTGGCGGCCGGCGGCGTGTCTGCGCTGTTCGCCACCAACGGGTGGCTGGCCGGACGCGCCATGACCATTTCGCTGGCTGGCATCGCGTGCTTCTGGTGCGCCCGCACCCTCGCACGCGCGGGGTATACGCGGCCCCTCGTGTCCGCACTCGCCCTCGCCGGTGTGATCGGCGCAGCCACCGCACTACTGCAGGCCTATGGACTGCACAGTGAATTCGTGAGCCTCAACCGCGCGCCGGGAGGCACGTTCGGCAACCGCAACTTCATGGCACACCTCTGCGTGATCACCATGCCTGCCCTGCTCTTTTCCGGACTGCGCGCCACGTCGCGCGCATCGCTCCAGCGATGGTGCGCAGGAATGGCGATGGTGTGCGGCGCGTTGATCCTCTCGCGCAGCCGCGCGGCCTGGCTCGCGCTCGTTGTGGGGATGGCAGTGCTCGTGTTGTCCGGCATCGTGGCGCTCCGCGCGCGCGATGGCTCGCTTCGCCTGCGGCGACTTGTGGTGCTCGTGTTCGCGGGCCTGGCCGGTGCGGGAGGTGCGCTCGTGATTCCCAATGCGCTCGACTGGAACAGCGATTCTCCCTACGCGGATACCGCGCACAGCATCGTGAACTACAAGGGCGGCAGCGGTCATGGGCGCGTCATCCAGTACGGCAATTCACTCAAGATGACGCTGTGGCATCCATTGCTTGGCGTGGGGCCAGGGAACTGGGCGGTGAGGTACCCGCGCTACGCCTCCGACAATGATCCGAGCCTGGGGCGTGACGGCATGACATCCAATCCGTGGCCGAGCAGTGACTGGATGGCGTTGTTGTCCGAGCGTGGGCCTGCCGCATTCCTGCTGCTGGGTCTCGCGGTGCTCGCATTGCTGGCGGATGCGCTGCGGGGCGTGCGAGATCCGGCAGGTACGGAGGCACGGGTGACGGCGGCCGTCATGCTCGCGACACTCGCCATCGTGCTCGTGGTTGGCGCGTTCGACGCCGTCATCCTCCTGGCAGCGCCAGCCCTTGTCGCGTGGTCGCTGCTGGGAGCACTCTCGTCGCCGTCACGCGAGCGACAGATGGCAGAGCTGGGTGCGATGCGGCGCGCCGGAGCAATTGCGCTGGTGGTGCTGGTGGGCGGCATTGCCGTCGCGCGGAGCGGTGCGCAGCTGACGGCCATGTCGATGTACGCCACCAGCTCGCGGACGTCGGCACTGGAGCGTGCGTCGTCCATCGATCCCGGGAGCTACCGCATTCATGCGCGGCTGGCGCAGCTCTATCTCGGCCGTGGTGATTGCAGGCGATCCGTGGTGCACGCGAGTGCGGCCCGACGCCAGTTCCCGTCCTCACCCGCAGCACGCCGCCTGCTGGCCGACTGCGGCGCGTAGCCTATTCGATGAGTCGGCGGGTGGGCCGGGATGCGCGCTCCGCTCGCGCGCACATGGACTCGAGCTCCACATCCGATGCTCGATGCCAGTCCTGTGGGATGGGCCGGAGGCGGCGCTTCTCGTCGCGAGCCTCGAACACGAGCCATCCGTCCGCGCCATCACTCAATCGCAGGCGCGCCTCGTGGCGCTTGCGTCGATCCTGGTTGTCTCGCGGCGCGGTGCGACGCTCGCGCAGCCGCCGGCGGTCGACCGACTGGGGAATCACTTCCCAGACCTGCCACGCCACACCATTGCTGTCTGCATACTCGCGATGGGCCATGCCCGCTCAGAGTGCAGCAATGAGGCCAGCAAGCACGACCGCTACGTGTGTTTTTGTCAAGCCGTCTGTCAGCTCGTGGCTTCCTGCGAGGCGCGGAGTTCATCGAGCAGCAACGTGACGCGCTCGATCTCGCCGGAGGCAATGGTCTGGCGCGGGGTACGCCCCTCGAACTGGTCGAGCGGGGTCTCGAGCCACCGAATGGCGTCGGCCGGTTCCCTGAAGAGCACCGCGAGCTCGACGAGGAGCATACGTCGAACGCGCTTCCGCCTGATCCGTTTGTTCATGAACCCCCCATACGTCCGGAATGTGGGCCGCGATGCGGCACGATGACTGCGGAAGGTAAATCATTGTGAGCCCTTCTCGCGACTTCCAGGACGATAGCGGCCGCCTGTGGACCGCATGGGACGTGATTCCGTCGTGGGGTGAGCGGCGCCGGGGTGAACGCCGGACACGCACCCTGGCGCAGCCGTCCGGCGCGATGGAACGGCGGCGCGCGGAACGTCGGCGGCACCGCGGCATTCGCATCGGCTTGCCAGACAACCTCGCAAGCGGCTGGCTCGCATTCACGTCCGGCGTGGAGCGACGCCGGCTCGTTCCCATTCCGCAGGCATGGGACGCCCTGCCGGACGACGCGCTCCGTACGCTGTGGCGGCGCGCCGAACGGCTGCCCGATCGTCACCGCCGGCTCATCGAATGACGGAGTCCAGGAAGGCGCCGCGCCGAGGGTCAACTGCGTGACGCTGGAGGTACGGCGTACCAGAGCACCGCGGCGAAGTGCGCGAGACTGCCGCCGAGCACGAAGAGGTGCCACACGGCGTGGCTGAAGCGGATGCGCTCCCACACGTAGAACACCACGCCTCCCGTGTAGAGCGCACCGCCCAGTGCCAGCCAGCGAAGGCCCGCCGGGGCCACGTGTTGCGAAAGGGGACGGAGCGCGATGACGATGATCCACCCCATCGCCAGGTAGAGCCATGTGGAGAGCGCGGGCAGGCGTGCACCGAACCGCGTCTTCAACGCAACGCCAACGAGTGCAAGCCCCCACACCACGCCAAACAGGCTCCATCCCCATGCGCCGCGCAGGCTGATGAGCGTGAATGGCGTATAGGTGCCCGCAATGAGCAGGTAGATGGCCGCGTGATCAACACGCTGCCAGGCGTCCTTGTGCTCGATGCGCCGCACGGAGTGATACAGCGTGGACGCAGCGTACAACAGGATGAGCGTTGCGGCGTAGATGCTGACTGCCACCACGCGTCGCGCATCGTTCGTGGCGATGGCGGTCATGATGAGCACAGGGGCCGCAACAAGGCTGAGCGCGAGCCCGACGCCGTGCGTGAGGCTGTTCGCGAGTTCTTCACCCGCCGTGGACGTGCGCGATCTCGTCATGCTTCAACCTAGCGCTGAGCCCATGGCGACGGCACGCCGGCGATGCACCCGCATGCACGACCGGCCAGCATGGCTGGCCGGTCGTCCCGACGAGACGCGTGCGCAATCGCTACTTCTTTTTCTTTTCCGCGGATCCAGGGTCGCGATACACCATGTTCTGCCCTGCATACCCGAACTCCAGTCCGGAGCTCTTCTCCACCAGCCGGATGGCCTGCATTCCGGAGTCGAGCGACGCGCGCATGGTGACCTTGCGATCCAGCAACGCAACCTTCGGCACACGGATCTCGTACCCATACCACCGCTTCATCATCGCGAGCGCTTCCTTGAGCGGCCGATTTTCCACCGCCAGGGTACCTGTCGTCCACCCGGACGCCTCCGCACGCTCCGCATCGCTGGCGGGATGGGTGGTACCGTCATCGCGCACCACGAGTGCAGCGCCCGCCGCGAGGGGATGCGACACGTCGCCGAGCCGCACGGCGACCGAACCCTCACGCACCACAACGGTCACTCCCGGATCACCCGGATAGGCACTCACCGTGAATGCCGTTCCGGTTGCCACGATCACCGCGTTCCGCGCGTGCACCTCGAAGGGTTGCTCCAGCCCCTTGGCCACGGTGAACGTGGCGGCGCCCTCGACACCCACACCGCGGAACGTCGGGCTGAAATCCTTGGGGATCACCAGCTTCGACTCGGGCGCCATGTAGGCCGTGCTGCCGTCATTGAGGTTCACGTTGCCGGCGCGGCCGGCCGGCGTGGTGATGGGCCGCGCGTCGGAGGCCGCGATTGCCTTGGTGATCCTCGCCTTGGCGGCCATGTGGTCCATGGCGAAGATGCCCCCGATCACCGCCGCGATGGCAACGCCGGCCAGCACAAGTGCAACCCACACGTTCTTCGACTTGCCCACGGCGCCGATGTGTCCAGCCGCTTCATGCCGTGACGCGGCCGCCACGGCGGCGAGTGTGCTGGCACTGTGCTCCTCACCATGCAACGCATGCTGGATGTGGGCCCACGACACCTCGGGATCCACATCACCTGTCACGTGGTGCGACTCGTGCGCCGCCGACCCGCCGAAGCGGTGCGCCGCGGCGCGCCGGCTCAGTGCGCGTGCCGACGCGTGATGCACGTCGGCCACAAGGAACTGGTGGAGCTCCTCCGCCGACTTGATCTTCGCCCGCGCATCCCATGCGCGCACGAACGCTCCTTCCACCACCTTCGGCACCAGGGCGATGGCATCCTCGCCGAGATCGGCGCGCGCCTCCGTGCTGAGTGTGGGATACTCGGAAAGAAAGGCGGACTTGAGGGCGTCTTCGTCTCCGAGTGCGGTGTACGGCAGCGCGGAGAGGGACTGCGGCGCGATGGAATCGCGCGGTGGAACCGACATCGACATGAGGGTCTCCAGTCGTGAAGAGGGTCGACTGAAACGCATACCCAGCAGGTGCTCGTCCGTCGATGATACGGCGCGGCGCTGCGGCCCGCCAGTAAGCCGTTCTCCCCTACTTTGAGCCCGTCCGCGTAATGGTGGCGGCCGCTCGGCTGAGCTCGAGTGCGATGGCACCCCACCAGGACCCCGCCTTCGGCCCTCCCTGGCACGTGCCGTCGGATTCCCCCGGCTGCTTGATCCAGAGAAACGCATCCACGAGCGGGTGACCCGTCCGCGTCGTAGGTGCAGCGCCCAACGCCTGGCCGCGCGCGTTGCACCAGTCCCTGGTGCTGCCCAGTCCGTTCCGGCTGGTGTCGATGATGAAATGCTTGCCGCCCAGCAATCGCGACAGCCTTTCGCCAAAGGCGATGTTGGCCGCGTTGTCGATGTAATTCGACACGTTGAGGGAGAAGCCGTCGGCCTGCGCAATGCCTGCCTGCCGCAGGCGGTCGGCCATGATCTCCGGCGACTTCCACCGCGCGTTCCCCGCGTCGATGTACACGTCGGCGCGCTGGGCCTTGAGCACCTGCACGGCCTCACGCAGGAGCGCCAGGCGCTGCTGTTGACCGGCGGCGTTCAGGCAGTCGATGCCGGCGAGCGCATCGGGCTCGAGCACAACGAGTGCCGGTCGGCCGCGCAGGCCGTCGGCAAATGATCCTATCCACCGGCGGTAGGCGTCACTGCCGTTTGCCCCGCCTGCCGAGTACTGCCCGCAGTCGCGACCGGGGATGTTGTAGGCAACGAATACCGGGAGCGATCCTGATCCCGTGATGGTGGACACGGCGGCATCCACCTCGCGGCCGATGTCGCCGACCCATCCGCCGAGCCAGCGCGCCACGGGCTGGTCGGCGATCTGCGACAACAATGCCGCATCCTGGGGCCGCGAGCGACGCAGCGTCTCGGCTTCGCGCTTCGCCGTGGAGTTGGGGTCAACGTACAGCCGCTTGCCGGCAAGCGGATTCGTACCCTGCTGCAGCGCCAGTGCTGCGGTGCCGGGCAAACCCGGGGTCGCGAGCGCGAGGGCGAAAACAATACCGGCACCCCGCGACGCCCATCGCACAACCAGTGAGACGTTAGGTCTCACGATCGGCGCGGGACGTCTGATCTGCCCGGGGAAGCCTTCCATCTGCCTCGCCCATCTTTCGCGTCATGTACGCGATGCGCGCCACCAGGATGCGGGTCGCGCGGATGTCGTAGTGCGACTTGATATAGAGCACCGCGAGGTCGCCCCCACCCCACAGCAGCCCCGCAAAAATGACCAGTCGCACAACCTCGGCGGCCAGTACACCCACGGACAGCGCCACCGTGCTGGTCAGCGCCGAAAAGATCTGCACCACTGCCAGCAGCAGCAACAGAATCCCCATGCCGCGGAACAGGTAGACGACTGCGCGAATCAACCGCACAGACTCCACGTCGTCCTCGCGAACCTGGACACCAGCCAGTGAGGGAAAATTACCGGTGTCCTGGCGCTTGTCCACCGAGGAGTCGCTGGGCGTATCGGGCATGCTGGCCTGCCTGGTGATCGATGTCGGCGCCGCGGGCGGGAGCGCCCGGTCCGGTCGCGGCCCTGTGCGGGTGCAAGGTTCGCACCCCGCAGCCTCGTCAGCAATAGTGCGGTTGCACCGGCACGGCGGTCAGGAGATGGCCAACGTCCCGGCTGTTGCATCGTACACCACGGTGCGCGACGCGAGTGCGCGATTCGCCGGACCACGCGTGACGGCACCCGTGCTGTTGAATTGTGCGCCGTGATTCGGGCAGTCGAATGCCTGCCCCGCGATGTTCACTCGCGTACCTTCGTGCGTGCACGCCATGCCGAGCGCGATGAACGACGTGGCACCTGTCCGGACGGCGGCGACGCCGGCGCTCGCACCCGAGGCTGTCCTGACTTCCACGGGTTGCCCCACTGTGGACAGCCCCGCGTAGTCGGAGATCTTGAGCGTGACCGGGCCGCCCACCAGCACACCGCTTCCCACGCCCGTGATGTCGCTGGTCGCCCCGCATCCCGCCGCGATGACTGCACCAGCCACGAGGGCGACGCGCCCGAGGAAATCCCGGCGGCTCACGCAGCTGTCGCAGGAAGCCATGCGGAGGTTGTCTTCCATGTCACTCATCCGTTGATGTACGCCGCGGTCCACTGCGCCAGGTTCAGGTCCTGCTGGTAGAGTGTATCGATATCGACCACGAGCGCCTGCCCGTCCTTGCGTACCGCGAGCCGGTCCATGTCGCGCGTGGCGCGGCCCTCGATGAACGTGCCATCCGCCTTGTAATGCGACTTGTGCTTGGGACAGGCGAACTGCTTGTCATCCGCCTCCCAGCGCAGCGCGGTATTCTGGTGCGGGCAGGCGAGCGAGAACGCGTAGATCCTGTTCGCCGAGCGCGCGATGATGACGCTGTTGTCCTTGTCGATGGCGACGCCGTCGACCGTGGGAATGGCATAGCGCTTCTCCTCGTGGCGATCGCCGCTGCCCGCGGCGAGCACGTGCGCCTCTCCAACCACCGGCATCGCCCGCGCCGTGCGCGAGGCACCACCGAGCAGGCCAAGCGATGCGAGGGCGAGCGTCCCGGCGCGGAGGAACTCGCGTCGCTGGATGGCGCCGGGCGCTGCCAACGCGTCATGCAACGTGCAACCGCCGCAGTCCGCCGCTTCAATAGCACTCGTGTCACGTGGTTCGGTCATGCACAGCCGCCTGGAATTGATATTGGTGTGTGTTCCATTCGTCCTACACCCCTACGCACCCCATGATCCGGCGTCCGAGGCACAATCGCCACGCGTGATCGCCCGGGACCGGGCGCCAGCCCCGCCCATACGACGGCAGCGTCCAGCGTCCTGCGTTCGACACCCCAGCCGGTCATACCCCTATGGGCGAGCGCCCATCATTGCCTGCATGTCGGCCATGTTGCGGTCGAAGATCTCGCGCTGGGCTGTCGTCAGCACCGCGCGAATTTCCGGGAGCATCTTCGCGCGCACGGCAAGGAGCCTTCGCACCGCGTCATCGCGATCGTTCGGCAGGCCGTTCCCGGCGGCCTGCATGGCATCCGCATACTTCGTGGCGATCACCTGGATGCGTGCCTTCTGCTCGGCGGAGAGATCCAGTGATGCGAGATGCGCTGCTGCCGCGCGCGTGGCAACCACGCCCTCCTGGCGCGGTTGGTCGGCCGGCTTCTGACCCGCCTGGGCCAGCACCGGCGTTGAGAGAACAACGGATGTCATCATCGCGAGCAGCGCGCTGCGCACGAGATGGCGAGACGGGGCTGCGCCTGGTTTGTCGTGACTCATGTTCGACGTACACATGCCGGGCAATGTCGTTCCGCGATCGTGCGCGAGCAACTCCGGCGTGAGCGGCTACACGAACCCCGGGTGTTCCTCGCTGTGCGATCGCGGGGGCGTGTCATCTTCACGCAGGGACGCATATAACGAGAATGCCAGCCGTGTGACGAGTGCTTCAGCCGCCGTGACGAAGACTTCTCGCGTCCGGGATGGTGCCTGCCGCGCCGCTTCAGCCGCGACATGGCCTGCCTGTTGCGCGAGACGGGCAGCGCCGTCCCTGCCCTGACGTGCCGCCTCCGCAGCAGCGGACGCCGCGCGCGCCTCCGCCCCCGTGGCGGCGACAAGCACGCCGGCTCCCACGGCAACGGCGAGGGCGGACCATGGATGCTGCTGAATCGCGTCCGCGACGTCCAGACGTCGGCGCACGGCAGCCACCGGCTCTGTCACGCGGTCACGCAGTGTCGCGAGGGTGTCCGCAACCTTGGCACGACTCCGGAGCACTTCTGTTCGCGCAGATTCAACGTCGGCGTGTGACATCCCGGCTCCCGGTATCGTGAGGTGTTCGTCAAGTTCGCGAAGGAATGCATGCATGTTCCGGGCAAGCGCGCGCATGACATGGGAGTCTGCGTGCGGGCGCGCCCCTTGCCCTACACGCCAGCGCGCAGCGCCCATTGCAGGTCCAACCCATCTTCCCTACGAGACGACATGAGCCTCCTCGACCTGGTACAGCAGCAACTTGGGCCAAACGGTGTGCACGAGATCAGCCAGCAGATCGGGGCGGACCCCGCCGCCACGGAAAAGGCGGTGCAGTCCGCCCTGCCCATGATGCTGGGCGGCATGGCCAGCACGGCGCAGGGGTCGGGCGACGGGGCCCTGCAGTCCGCGATCAGTGCCATTGGCGGCGGTGGTGGAATCGGGGGTATGCTGGGCAGCATCCTGGGGCAGCATCACGGTACGGTGCAGGACGGCGTGCAGGAGGCATCCGGACTGGATGCGGGGAAGGTCGGCAAGCTGCTCATGCTCCTGGCGCCATTCATCATTCGGGCACTCGCGCAGCATCAATCATCGTCAACGCCACAGCAAGGCGGCGATCTGTCGGGAGGGTTGCAGCAAGCCGCGACCGAGGCAGCCCAG
>JAYVNZ010000117.1:0-9402 GCA_043758185.1 Gemmatimonadaceae bacterium
CTGAGCGCAGCGAAGGACCTGCTCTTGCCGCACGCGAATAGCAGGTCCTTCGCTGCGCTCAGGACGACACCCTTACCCCCTGGCCCACTCCGAAATTACCGGCACCAACTGCTCCAGCCGCACGCCGCGCGAGCCCTTCAGCAGAATAACGGCGTCCTTGGCCACACGCGAACGCACGGCCTCCCACGCCGCGGTGGGATCCGCACCCCGCTCCACCCGTGCATCGCGCGGCGCAACACGCTCGAGCGCCTCAGCCAGCCCGCCAACCCCTACCACGACCTCGATTGGACTGTCCAGCGCCGCGCGGGCCACCTCGTCATGCAGCCGGTCCGCGTGCGTGCCCAGTTCCAGCATGGTGCCGAGCACGGCCACTCGCTGGCGCCCAGCGCCCGCGTGCTCAAGCAACTCCAGCGCCACGCGTGCCGACCCCGGATTCGAGTTGTAGGCGTCGTTGATGATGGTCACCCCGCCGTGCGACTCGAAATTCACGCGCATCGGCGGCGCGGGCATCGCCGCGATGCCCCGAGCGATGGCGTCCAGCCCCACACCGCTCTCCCGGGCCACGGCAATGGCCAGCATCGCGTTGCGCAGGTTGTGCACGCCGCGCAGCGGAACTCGTACCCGCACCCCGTCCAGCTCCAGCCACCCCTGCCCATCTGGCTCCATGCCCCACGCCGACGCACGCACGTCGCCCGAATCGAGCCCCGCGCTGATCGTCCGGCGCGCAAGTGGACGAGCGGCTGCCGCCACTTCAGGCTGTGCCGCCGGCGTGACGGCCAGCGGTGCACCCTTGCACCCCGACACCTCCTCGCGCAGCACTCCCGCCAGGTCCACCAGCCCCTCCAGGTGCTCCTCCGCGATGGACGTCACCACCACGACGTCTGGCTCCACGATGGCGCGCAGCAACTCCACCTCGCCGGGATGATTGGTGCCCATCTCGATCACCGCGATGTCCGCACTGTCCGGCAACGCAAACAGTGTGAGCGGTACGCCCACGAGGTTGTTATAGTTGCCCACCGTGGCATGCACTGTGAGCGCGCCGCCCAGTGCGGCCTTCAACAGCTCCTTCGTGCTCGTCTTGCCGTTGGTCCCCACGACGCCCACCACAGGCCGGCCCCACACACGCCGGCGATAGCGACCCAGCGCACCGAGGGCCGCCAGCGTGTCCGGCACTTCATAGACCGGCACGCCGAGCCCTGCAGCGCGACGCGCGTCGTGCACCACGAGCGCCTTTGCGCCCTTGGCCACGGCATCGGCCAGGAAGTCGTGGGCGTCGAACGACTCACCCTTGAGCGCGACAAAGCAGCTCCCCTCGGCCACCTGGCGCGTGTCGGTCGCGATGCGCGATATGTCGGTGGTGCCGCGCGGGCCGGATCCGAGGGCATCGGACAGCCTGTCGAGGGTCCAGAATCGGGGCTGCTCGAGCGCGCTTGCTTGCGGGGTACTGGCGTCCGCCATCAGGTCATTCCTCCGAGAGTATCTCCCGTACGATCGCGCGCTCGTCGAACGGGTATTTCGTGGTGCCGCGAATCTGGTACGTCTCGTGTCCCTTGCCAGCGAGCACGACAACGTCGCCGTCGCTACAGGCATGAATCGCGCGCGCGATGGCCGTTCGGCGATCTTCGATGCGCTCGTGCCGCCCCGCCGTCATCCCCGCCTCGATATCGTCGAGTATGGTTTCCGGATCTTCCGTGCGCGGATTGTCGCTCGTCACGATGGCGAGATCGGCCCGCGCCTCGGCGATTCGCCCCATGTCGGGCCGCTTGCCGCGGTCCCGGTCCCCCCCGCATCCGAACACCACGATGAGCTTGCCGCGGGTGAATGGGCGCACAGCGTCGAGCGCGCGCGCGAGGGCGTCGGGGGTGTGCGCGTAGTCGCGCAGCACCGTTGGCCCGTCGGCAATGATCTCCAGCCGGCCAAGCACTTGCGGCATGGTGGACAGGCGCGCCGCGATCCCGGCGGGCGACATCCCGACTGCCCACGCCGCCGCTGCGGCAGCAAGGGCGTTCGCCACGTTGAAGTCGCCAATCAGCGGCAACCGCACAGCGTGATGCTCGGCTCCAATGGCTAGCGTCCACTCGCTGCCACTCGGGCCGTAGTGCAGGTCCTCCGCGCGCACCTCGCCATCGCGCAGTCCAAACCGGATGGTGCGCGGTGCGGCAGGCAGCCCACTCCATGCCGGATCGTCCGCGTTCACCACGGCTGCGCCGTCCGGCTCCAGCAGCGTCACGAGCAGCGCCTTCGCCGCGAGGTACGCTTCCATGGTGACGTGATAGTCCAGGTGATCGCGCGTGAGGTTGGTGAACACGCCGGCCGCAAACTGCAGCCCCTCCACGCGGTTCTGGTGCAGCGCGTGTGACGACGTTTCCATCGCCACCGTGCTGACGCCGAGATCCACCAGCGCCCGCAGCACGCGCTGCAACTCCACCGGTCCGGGCGTGGTAAGCCCGCTGCCGCCGTCGAGTTCCTCCCCTGCACTGCCCACCAGCACACCCAGCGTGCCAATGGATGCTGCCCTGTGCACACCGTCATCCAGGAGGTGTCGCAGCATGCCAACGGTGGTCGTCTTGCCGTTGGTGCCCGTGACGCCAACCAGTCGGAGCTGGCGCGCTGGCTCGCCGTGGTACGCCGCGGCCGCGACAGCCGCGGCGCGGCGGCCGTCGTTCACCACGATGACAGGCAGGACGGTGCGCGATGGATCATCCACGATGGCCGCTACCGCACCGCCCCCCTCGGCCGCTTGCAGGTAGTCGTGCCCGTCGCGGTCCGAGCCGCGCACCGCAAGGAAGAGCGAACCGTTCGCGACGGCGCGGCTGTCATCCGTGATGGAGCCGATGTGGTGCGGCAGCACGCCACGAGTCGTGACCAGCAGGCCACTGCGCTGGAGTGCAGCAATGATCGCTGCGATGGGAACGGAACTCACGGCGTGCCCACCAGGTGAACCATTGACCCCGCCGCCGCGAGGGAGCCAGCCGCGGGTGCGGTGAGGCCGGAATTTCCGGGTTCGAGCTGCACGCGAAAGCCAGCCACGTGCAGCGCGTGCACGGCCTGTCGCACCGGCAGGCCGTGCACGTCGGGTACCGCGCGCGGGGGCAATACCACCGCCGTGCGCACAGCAGTCGTAGGGAGCGTCACCACAAAGGGTGTCGTCCCCGCACTGTCCAGCGCTGCGGCGTCCGCGGCGGCGCGCACCGCCTGCCGCTGCGAAGTGGACGTCGTTTCGACGGGAGCGCGAGTCGCCACGGCAAGGCGCAGACCCGCAGCCGCGGTATCGACAGGCCGCTCGCGCTGGCTCTCGGCGAGCTCGCGGCGGTCCAGCGCCGCGTTGGGCGACGCGAGGGCCGCTTCGATCACTGCCTTCGTGACCGGCGCCGCGGTGAGGCCACCCATGTAGGCGCCCTTGGGATTGTCGATCTTCACGAGGATCACGAACTGGGGATTGTCGCCCGGAAACAGTCCCACGAACGTGGGGATGTGTTCCGCGTTGGCATACGACCCGTGCACCGTGCGTCGCGCGGTGCCCGTCTTGCCGGCCATCGAGAACGTGGCGAGGTCTGCGCGCTTCGCCGTGCCGCCGCCTTCCACGACGCCGAGCAGCATCTGGCGCACGCGACGCGCCACAGGGGGGGACAGGACGCGCCGCACTACGCGACGTTCGTGGTGGTACAACACCGCACCAGCGGGCGACCGCACTTCCTTCACGAGCGCGGGCTCCAGCAATTCGCCGCCGTTCGCGATGGCGACGTATGCCGCCGCGAGTTGCAGGGGCGTCACCGACACTTCGTACCCCATGGCCAGCGAGTTGGGAGACTGCTTCGACCATTTGTTCGGCGGTCGCAACGTGCCCGCCGCTTCGACTGGATAGGGCACGCCCGTGGGCGTACCAAAGCCGAAATCCCGCAATGCCTCGTACTCCTCGCGTGGCGAGAAGCGCTGGGCAAACTGCACGATGCCGATATTGCTCGAGAAGCGCAGCACGTCGGAGAGCGGCAGCTCGGGATACGGATGCTCATCGGTGATGGTGCGGCCGTTGATGCTGAATGTGCCGCTGAACGTGGGTACCACGTCCGTCTCCCTGGCCTTGCCCTGCTGAATGAGCATGGCGGCGATGAACGGCTTCATCGTGGAGCCCGGCTCGTACGGCTCCGTGAGCGCCGTACTCGCTGTGTTGCGCGGGTCGGAGCGGTAGCTGGCCATGGCCAGCACCTCCGCGTTGGCCGGATTCACCACCACCACGTCGCCGCCCTCGGCTCCCATGGTGGACACCGCATCGGCAAGCGCACGCTCCGCGATTTCCTGCAGCTGCTGGTTGATGGTGAGCGTGACGGTGTTGCCCTGCACCGGTGGCGTGGCGGGCGTGGCCGGCGACTCGAAGCGTCGCCCTCGCGCGTCCTTCATAACGGTTGCAGCGCCGGGCGTGCCCTTGAGGATGGCATCGAGCGCGAGCTCCACACCATCTACCGCGGCGCCGTCCGCATCCACCCGGCCAATGATGCGGCGCGTTCCCTCGGTGAACGTGTAGGCCCGCTCGATGATGGGCGTGGTGTAGACTCCGCGCATCGCCGTCACGGACGCAACGTCGATCGCCAGGTGGCGGCCCGGGAGCGACACCCATCGCCGAGCCGGATCCGTGGCCCGCGCAATCCACTCGGCGGGGATCTTCGCGTGCTGGAGCGCGCGCTTCAACTTGTACAGGTCGCGCACTTCCTTCGGCGCAATGTCGAGCTTCACCGTCTCGCGACTCTGTGCGAGCACCTGCCCGCGCGCATCGAGGATCTCGCCGCGTGGCGCGGGAATCACGCTGGTGGTGCTCTGCTGGTGCACGGCCGTCGCGGCAAGCCGCCGGCCATCCCACAGCTGCACTCGCGCGGTCTTCACGAGCAGCGCCACCACGAACAGCGCCAGCGCCAGGTGGATGATTCCCACGCGGCTCGGCATGGTCACGGGGTCGTCCTGGAAATCGAGATTACCTGGCTGTCGGCAGGAACGTGCAGGCCAAGGCGCTCGGCGGTAGGCAGCAGGCGGCTGCGGCTGGATGCCGCGCGAATCTCGCCTTCCAACCGCAGCTTCTCGTTGATGGCCACGCCACGCTTCGATTCCAGCTCACGCAGTTCGGCCGCTGCGGCAATGCCGTAGGTGCGGCGCAGGATCACGCCTCCACTGATCACCAGGAAGGCGAGCATCAGCAGCACGATGCGCATGCGACCGCCGCCACTGCGGCTTACCGCGTGCGCTGCCACGCCCTGAGCCTGGCGCTGCGCGCCCGCGGATTGTGCGCCGTTTCCGCCGGGCTGGCAGTCACTGCCCGTCGTGTGATGACCGTGCCGAGCGCGTGATTGCCGCCGCAGGTGCACATGGGATGCTTTGGCGGGCAGATGCACGCGTCGCTCCAGCCGCGAAATGCGTGCTTCACCAGCCGGTCCTCACCGGAGTGGTACGCGATGACGACAAGGAGGCCGCCAGGTGCCAGGCGATCGCGCAGGTCCGGGAGGGCACGCTCGAGACTCGCCAGCTCGTCGTTGACCGCAATGCGCACCGCCTGGAACAGGCGCGCGAACTCGGGTGCACCGGAGCGCGACCCGAACGTGGCGCGGATGGCGCCCACGAGATCATCGCTGATGACGAACGGCCTGGTGTCGCGACGCCGCACGATCTCGCGGGCCAGGCGGCCTGCACGTGGTTCATCGCCGAAATCACGAAACAGCGCCGTGAGTTCATGCTCGCCTGCCGCATTGAGGAGATCTGCCGCACTGCGCGGTGCGTCGGACCCCATGCGCATGTCCAGCGGCGCGCCTTCCCGGAACGAGAAGCCGCGCGCTGCGTCGTCGATCTGGTGCGAGGAGATGCCAAGGTCGAGCAGGATGCCGGAGAAGCGAAGCGCATGGAGTGCGGGAACGTGATCGAGCGCAGCGTAGTTGCCTAGGTGCGCCTCGAACTGCCCCGCAGGCGCCGCCGCTGCAAGCCGGTGTGTTGCCGCAGCCAGCGCCGCCGGGTCGCGATCGATGCCGATCACCCGGTCCACGCCGGCGGACAGCAGTGCCGCCGTGTGCCCGCCCCCGCCCAGCGTGCCATCGAGGACGAGCGTGCCCGTGCCCAGCAACTCCACCACGTCGTCCACGAGTGCCGGCGCATGATAATCGGAATCCCAATCACGTGTGGGATCGGTTCTGGCGGGGATCATGACCATCCTACAGTGTGCGCAGCCGGACTCGGCGCGCCGCAGCTTGTCGGTGGCTGGCAGCGGCTGCGCCTGACCTGTTAGACTGCCTTCCATGGCCAGAAAGCATCTCACATTCGTCGTGCATGGCGCGCGCTCCGACCGCCAGGACCTGCGACAGATGGTGTCGTGGGTACGCGACCGCGGTCACGCCGTCGAGGTACGCGTTACGTGGAACGCGGGCGACGCGGCTGCCCACGCCGCGGAGGCCGCGGACCGGGGCACCGACGTGGTTGTCGCGTGCGGTGGCGACGGCACGCTGAACGAAGTGGTCAACGGGCTCGACGGACGCGACACGCCGCTTGGCGTGATCCCGCTGGGCACGGCCAACGATTTTGCGCGGCAAACGGGCATTCCCGAGGAAGCAGATCATGCCATGGATGTTATCCTGCGCCGCAACCCCGTGCGTATCGATACCGCATCCATGAATGGCCGGCGGTTCCTCAACGTGTCCACGGGCGGCGTGGGTGCCGAGGCCACACAGGAGACTCCCGCCGATGCCAAGGCGTCGCTGGGGCCGCTCGCCTATGCGATTACCGCTGTGCGCAAGTTCGCGGAGGACAAGGTGCGGCACGCCACGTTCACCAGCGACGGTTTCGGGCTCGACGTCGAATTTCTTGCGTTCGCCGTGGGCAGCGCACGCGTCACCGGCGGTGGTACCATGATGACGCCCGACGCCAGCGTCACCGACGGGTTGCTGGATCTCTGCGTCATCGAGGCGATGAATCGCGGACAGTTTGCCCGGCTCTCGCTCGCGGTGAAGAAGGGCGAGCACCTCGGCTTGCCTGGGGTGCATTATGCCCAGCTGCCGTGGCTCAAGGTGGTTGGAAACGACGCACTCAGCGTGAACCTCGACGGCGAGGGCGTCCTGGCGCAGACGTGCGACTACCGCGCACGACGCGCGGACCTGCTGGTGCACGTGCATCACCTGCCTGGCCAGGAGCCCGGCGTGGATATCGCGCGATAGGCAGGTCGGCCGCGACAGCATGGCCGATGCAAAGCGCCCGCCGTCCGGAGGACGGCGGGCGCTTCGACCATCAGGGGCAGAACCTACTTGCAGAACTTCTTGATCGAGCCGTCGATGAACGGCTGGAATTGCGCCGCACCAGCAAGGATCTGCTTGGCAGTGCCCGCGTCCACGGAACCGCCCATTGGCATGTTGATGTTCACGATCGTGAGCAGGTCGTTGGCCGCCTTGAATTCGTCGCACGACTTGGATGCGCGGAGCTTGTCCGTTTCCGTTGCGAGCGCCTGGAATGCCGACACGCCGAGCAGGAACTTCGCATTGGCGCTGGCCGCCATTTCATCCGAGGCCTGCAGGAACGGAAGCGCCTTCCTGTAATCAGCCGAGGACTTGGTGACGACCGCCGCCTTGTAGGCCGTGTTGCCCAGTTGCAGCAGCACCGCGGCGTCGCGCGCCTTGTTCGTGGGATCGGCCGCAGCGTCCGCCTTTGCATACTTGATCGCATCGTCCGCATTGCCCTGCTCCGCCGCGATGGACGCCAACAGGTAGTTCGCGCCGTTCACCTTGGGGTCGATCTGCAGCGCGCGCTCGAGCGATGCGCGGGCTGCCGGCAGCTGGCCGGCGCGACGCTCGTTCTGCGCCTTCTGCAGCAGGAGCGACGTGCTCTTCGGGAACTTCGCGGAACCGACGGCCGCAATCTCTGCCGCCTTTGCGAATGCGCTGTCTGCCGAGAGATCCTGAATCTGGCGGAAGAAGTAATTCGAGTCCGCCGCTGCCGTATCGATGGCGACGTAGGCCATGCCGGCCGGCACGGACTCCTTGTAGTTGCGCGCCGAGCGAAGCACCAGCCAGTAGGTACGGGCGTACTGTGGATCACCCGGGTTGTCTCCCACGAGTTGACGCGCCGTGGGCACCGCGATCTCCGCCTTGCCCGAACTCACGAGTTCCGCAATCACCTGCTCGCGCAGCGTGGTGTTGGTGGGATCCGCGTTCATCAGGCCCACCAGCGCCTGGAGCGCGTTCAGCGTGTCGTTCTTCTGCTTGTAGGCATCGTACTGCAACTGGTAGGCAATGCGGCTCGACTTGTCGAGCGTCATGATTTCCTTCGTAATCGCGATGACCGAATCCTTCCACGGTCCCGTCGATTCCGTCGGCGACGACTTCATGTTCGCGTAGGCACTGGCCAGGCACAGGCGCGAGATGGTCGCCTTGGGATAGCCGGCGATCCCCTTGCGCGCTGCCGCAATGGCAACCGCATTGGTGTTCGCGCGGATGCCGTTCTCGCACGCCGAATTATCGGGCAACTGCTTGCGGGCGCGGTCGTACTCACTCACGATCTGCTTGGCCGCGTCGCCGAAATCCTTCGCGTCCAGGTTCGTGACGAGCGGCTGCGACAGCGACACATCGCGCGGCAGGAACAGGCGCGCATTCACCCGGTAGCCCGTAGCGCTCTTGGTGACGCTGCCCTCGATGACCTCATCGGCGCGCACGAGCTTCGCGAGCTCCTTGATGTCATTCGCGCTGAGCGCCGAATCCGGCTTGTAGCCGGACGACACGAGCGTGTTGTCGATGTCCTTCTTGATGTTGGGCATCAGCGTGCGAATGTTGAAATCGCCAGCGATGCGGTTGCGAACTTCGTCGGCCAGCTTGGGCCCCGCCTCGGGATCGCCACGAAACGCCGTGACGAGCACCCGCTTGGTATCAGGGCCAGGGAGCTGCTGGCGCTGGGCACTGGCGACCGTGGGAACGACCGTCGCGGTGAATGCCGCTGCCAGTCCAACAGCCATGAGCGCAGAGCGATGCGGAGCCTTCACAGTCGTAACCTCCAAAGCGTTGAACAGATGTACCCCCGACAGTCCGTCCGGGTCCATGCGCGTGCTGCGCGAACGACGGGCGGTATTCCCAACATGGGCGAAGAGGGATTCGAACCCCCGACATCCTGTGTGTAAGACAGGCGCTCTAACCAGCTGAGCTATTCGCCCGGCGAAACGCTCGCACGAGCGAGGCCTTCGCCGGCCGCGCTCGCCAGGTCACCATCAATTGTCTGGAACGGCTCTGGTGGATCGAACTACTTGAGAATTGCGAGTGGCACGAGCACACAGTACCCACCTACGAGCAAGATCGGTGCAACCGTGGTCCCGCCACGCGCCAGATCTGCATATCCGAGCAGAATCGTGGCGGCCGCGATCCCCCACCAGAGCCATGGGTGCGCCTGCGCCGT
>JAYVNZ010000118.1:0-3546 GCA_043758185.1 Gemmatimonadaceae bacterium
GTGACCGGGTGCAGCAGCGTGGTTGCGGCCAGCAGCAGATTGAGCAACGGGGTGTCCTCGAAACGGCTCGATGAAAATACGTCCCGCCTGGTGAGGGCAGGGCGCGAAAGAACGCTGGGCATGTTTGGTACCGAGTCAGGGCTGGAATGTTCGGACTCGGTGCGGTGCTGCAGTGCGCGGGAGGGCCTGCGGGTTCACGCGCGCGTGGGCCAATATGTCCCTCAGGAGGACGACGAGCAAGACATTGCGGGGTCACGTGGGCGGGGGACGCGAGGCGCGCTCGCTGGACGGGGGACGGCTCGCTCGCTGGCGCTCGCTGGGCGGAGGACGGCTTGCTTGCTCAGCTGCCAGACCCGCACCCGGCAACCCTTTTCCGGCCCCCCGTGACAGATTCAGTGGACGTCATGGAGAATGAACAGCTCACGGTACAGCGCGCCATTTCTGGCGATCAAGTGGCGATGCGGGCCCTCTGGACCCGCCACGCCCCTCATATCGACGTGGTGGTACGTCGCATGGTCGGCCATGACGCGGACCTGGCGGCGGACGTGGCGCAGGAGGTCTGGATCCAGATCTTTCGGGCGCTCCCCACCTTTCGTGGCGATGCACAGTTCGGTACATGGGCGCATCGGATCGCCGTGAACAGGACGCTCAACGCCCTGCGGCGCACACGGCGCTCCGAAGCCATCGAGGTTCCGGTGGAGGACGACGTCGCATCCGTCGAGCCGGAGGCGGAGCGCGCGCTCCTGGCGTCCAGCATCGAAGAGGCCGCGAACAGGCTGGCGCCGGGTGCGCGCACTGTCTTCCTGCTGCACGACGTGGAGGGGTACACCCACGAGGAGATTGCCGTGGAGCTCGGGATTACCGCGGGCGGCTCCAAATCGCAGTTGTTCAAGGCACGCGCACGGCTGCGCGTGCTGCTGGCCCACATGGTCGACGCACCAACACGTTCCACATCTCGATCCAATACCGCTGAACATGCTGCACCTACGTACTGAACGGCTCGCCGAGCTTGGCGATGAGGTGCCCACGGCCGAGGAGGCGACGCACCTCGCCTCGTGCGACGTGTGCGCCCATGAGCGCGACGCCTACCTGTCACTGGTGGCGATGGCGCTGGAGGAGCGTGAGGCATTCGGCCTCCCACTCACGCGTTGGGACGCCATTGCCGCGGAGCTGTCGGCGCCCGCGGTGGCCGCGAGCACGCGAGGTGCGCCCGCACCGCGTTCGCAGCGCTGGCTGTTGCAGATTGCCGCCGGGCTGTTGCTGGTGGCGGGCGGCGCCATGCTCGGCCGCCTCTCCACTGGTGAGCGCGCACTGCCCGCGGCGCGCGCCACTCCAGCCGCCACGGTGACGGCGGCCAGCGCGTTGCCTTCGAGTGTCGATACGGCGCCGGATTCCGCGGCCTTCACGTCCATCGACGAGGCACGCGCGGCGCAGCAGCGGTCCGAAGTGCTGTACCAGCAGGCAGCCGCCTTCCTTGCGCGCGTCGACACCACGGGCGCCGGCAATGGAAGCCCGGTGGCATACCGCTCGCGGCTCGCCGCGCTGGACCAGGTGATCACGACCACGCGTGAAGCGATGCGCGAAGCGCCGCATGATCCCGTGATCAACGGCTACTACCTCACCACCCTTGGCCAGCGCGAGGCAACGCTGCGCCAGCTCAATACGGCGTTGCCTGCGTCCCTGCGCGTGAACAGCTTCTGATGCGCGACGCCATACGCTCCCTTTCCCGCGGTTCGACGCGTTGTGGTGCGCACGCGCCGCTCATTGCGTCGATGGCCATGCTGCTCGGTGCCGGCCTGGTACCTCTTTCCGCACAGCAGCAGCGCGTCGACGTCACGCGTGTACGCAGTTCGCGACTGTCTGCAACGGATTCCGCCGACCGGCAGATGCGCCGCCTTCAGCACCAGATCGATTCGCTGGCGCGCGTCTACAACGATCATGACGACCTGACGCTGGTGGAACGGCGACGGGTTGAAGAGGACCTGGACAGGGCCCTGGGCCAGGTTGCGGAGTTGATCGCGCACGTGAGCGGCTCGGGGGCACGGGGCCTTCGGCTCGGCGAGCCGCTCCGCATCCTCATGACGCCGCAGGCGGCGGATCGCTCGGCAGCAGACATGTCGCGCGCCCTGATGCAGGTGCGCGAGGCGGAGCAGGCGGCGCCGCGCGGCTGGATCGGCCTGGTGGTGCAGGGACCCGGGCTGCTGCCGCGCGTCGAGGGCGGCGAGCTGCTGGTGCGATACTTCGCCTATCCGCGTGTGGTCTCGGTGGATCCGAGCTCGCCTGCCCAGCGTGCCGGCCTGGCCCCGAATGACACGTTGCTGGCGTACAACGGCGTGGATGTGAGTGAAAACGACATCTCGTTCACGCGGCTGCTGCGGCCGAACGCCAAGGTCAACATCAGCATCCTGCGTGACGGCCGTGCGCGCGACGTGACGGTGACGGTTGCAGCAGCGCCAATGCGCATCGTGCAGCGTCGTGACGACGACACCCGGTCGCGCGACGTGTCGCTCGGGAGCCTGCCGGACATCCCGGCATTTCCGCGCACACTTGCGCCGCTGGGCCCATCGCGCGTTGGTGTGCGCGCGATGACGCCGCCCGTTCCACTGCTACCAGGCCTTTCATCGTCGGCAGGTGGCTTCGGCTATGGAAATGCGGTGGCGGGTGCGCTGCTGTCGACCGTCAGCGAGGGACTTGGCAAGGCGCTCGGCGTTGTGTCGGGTGTGCTGGTGACGAGCGCGCCGGTGAGCTCGCCGGCCGGGCAGTCCGGACTGCGCGACGGCGACGTGATCACGAAGGTGGCGGGTCAGGAGGTTCGGCGCGTGTCGGACGTGCACGACCTGGTGGCGCTTGCTGCGGCCAATGGCGATCATGCCATCGATCTGCTGGTGACTCGTCAACGGCGGGCGATGAGGCTCACGCTCAAGTGGTAAGGGGTGCGAGCTTGCGTTCATCCGGCACGAGCGACTTGTGGATCGCGAGCGCCGCAATGGCGCCGTCGCTTGCCGCGGCGATGGCGAGCTGCGGCCCAGGCACGATGTCGCCCGCCGCATAGCAGTTTCGCACGGACGTGTGGTGGTGCGCGTCCACGATGATGTGCCCACCACTGTCCCGTTCACACCCGAGCTGTGCGCCCAGGTCGTCGGCGGGATACTGGCCAATGGCGAAGAAGATCTTGTCCACGTCGAGCTGCAGGCCATCCTTGAACTCGACGGATTGCAGCGTTGCTCCCTCGTGCCTGAGGCACGTGATGGGCGACTCGAGGACGGGGATGTTCAGCGCATCCAGCTTCTCCATGTATTCGTGCAAGTCGAGATCGGCGGGCGCGCCATTGGTGCAGATGATGATCTGGTCTGTCCACGTGGTGAGGTCGAGCGCAACACCGGCAGCCTTCCGCCCCTTTCCCAGCACGACCACTTTCCTCTTGCCGCACTCCCACCCATCACAGTCGGGACAGACGTGCGCGTTGGCGCCATAGACGTGCTCCAGGCCAGGCACGTCGGGCCAGACGTCCTTCAGTCCGATCGCGAGCAGGATGCGTCGCGCGTC
>JAYVNZ010000119.1:0-11067 GCA_043758185.1 Gemmatimonadaceae bacterium
CGTAACCTCAACTCACCGAACCGCCGGATGCGGACCCGCTTGTCCGGTGGTGTGGGAGGGAAGTAGGGGAGCCCTTCCCCTACTCCCTATCCCGATCCACCTTTTGTCAGATGCCAGGCTACTTTGCGCGCATTGGACGCCGCGCGCTGCTCCGCTCGCGCGCGCGGGTTGATCGCTTCAAGCTCGCCAGCCGCGCGCACGTTCGCGCGCAACTCATGGGCGACGACGTGATTGCCGACGCCGTGCGCCGCCATGCGGACGAGAACGGCACGCCACAGCACGACGCGTGGACGCGCGTCGATGGATACATCCGCGAGATCGTGCCGTTCTTCAACGTCGTGGCGTACTACCAGGTCGGCTATCGCGCGGCGGGGTGGTTGCTGCACCTGTTCTACAAGACGTCGGTGGATTTCGAGGACGCTCGCGCACGGGAGCGCCTGCCGCGCGATGCGGTGCTCCTGTACGTGATGAACCATCGGTCGAATGCGGACTACATCCTTGTGAGCTACGCGCTCGCGGGGCAGGTGGCCATTTCGTACGCCGTTGGCGAATGGGCGCGCGCATTTCCCCTGGAACTCGCATTCAAGGCATTCGGCTCGTACTTCATCCGCCGACGCTACCGCGAGCCATTGTATCACGCGGTGCTGGAGCGCTACGTCCAGCTCATCACGCGCGAAGGCGTGACGCAGGGCATCTTCGTGGAGGGCGGTCTTACGCGCGACGGAAGGTTGCGCGCGCCGAAGGTGGGCCTGCTGGACTACGTGCTTGGCATCGGCCGCGACCCGGCCTATGCGGCGCGGCTCCACGTGGTGCCGGTGGCTGTCAACTACGACCGCGTGCTGGAAGATCGGTCGCTGCTGCGCGAACTGGCCACCACGGGCGGCGGCACGCGGCCGTCGCGCATGTCGCAGGCGTACGAGGTGGGACGCTATCTCGCGTGGAATGCCACCCGCATGCTGCTGCGCCGGTGGAAGCGCTACGGCAGGGCAGCGGTGGTGGTGGGCGCACCCGTGCCGCTGCTCGCATGGTATGCGGCCAACCCCGACCTCTTCGACATCGATCGGCCCGCTCGCCTGTCACGGGTGCAGGTGCTCTGCGACGAGATGCTGGCGCGCGTAGGGCGCCTGATTCCCGTAACACCCGTGCCGCTCGTGTGTGCCGCCATCCAGAGCTTCGACGCGGACTTCATCGTGCGCGCGGAGCTCCTCATGCGCATCCAGGAGATGCGCGCCGTGCTGGGCGAGATCAATGCACGCGTGCTCAGTGGCGACAGCGGCGCCGAAGAGATGCTTGCGCGAGCGTGGCGTATGCTCGAGATGCGGCGCGTGATGGCGGAGGAGGGGCGCGGCTTCCTGGTGCTGCCGCGTGGGCGCCCGCTCATCGGCTACTACGCGAACAGCATCGCGCACCTGCTCGGTCCGTTCGTGGCGGCAGTGCAGGCACGCGATGCGTTGCCCGTCTCACGGGCGGTCGCTGGAGGCGTGCACCCGCTTGCATGAGATGGCACGAGCCCGGGGGTTGCCCTTTCTCACTCTGCCAACGAACATTGTCGTCCTGCCGTAAGAATGATGGCCGTGCAGCCGACGCTGCATTTTCGGCACTCGCCGCCAGGCGATCGCCGAGCAGCCGTGCGGGTTCCCGACATCCACCACGTGCCCCACGGGCTCGCTGGTTCTCAACGAGGAGGATTTCTGATGCGTTGGTCCACCCTTCCCGCACGCTATCGGTGCACGATGCTGGCGGCACTGCTCAGCTGTGCGTCGGCCGCCGCGTCGGCACAGAACACGGGGTCCATTCGCGGCCGGGTCACGGACGCGGGTACGGGGCGCGCGATCGCCGACGCATCGGTGACGCTGACCGGCACGCGAATCGGTGCGGTGACCAACAGCGCCGGCGATTACACCATGACGGCCGTGCCGACCGGCAGCTACGAACTTGCCGGCCGCCGCATCGGCTACGCTCGCCTGGCGCGTGCGATCGTCGTCGGGGCAGGCACCGACGTCCGTGCCGATCTCGCGTTGAAGGTCAGCGCATCGACGCTCGATGCCGTGGTGGTGACTGGTACGGCCGGCGAAGCGGAGAAGCGGACATTGGGCAACTCCATCACGCAGCTCGATGTCGCGGACCTCACGTCGAAGACATCGGTGACCAACGTGACCGAGGTGCTGCAATCGAAGACGCCCGGCCTGACCCTGCTGCCGAACAGCGGCACGCCGGGAGCGGCGGCCGAGTTCCGCATTCGCGGCGCTGGCTCGCTCGTTGGCTACAACCCCGTGATCTTCATTGACGGCGTGCGCTACAACAACGCGTCGCTCGGCAACTTCAATCCGACCGGCTCGCTCGCGGCAACCAGTGGCCAGGCACAGTCCACCCAGGTCACGTCGGCCCTCAACCTCATCAGCCCGCAGGATATCGAGTCGATCGAGGTCTTGAAGGGTCCGGCCGCGGCCACCTTGTACGGCGCGGAAGCGGCCAATGGCGTCATCCAGATCATCACCAAGAAGGGCACGCGGGGCAACCAGAACGCGAGGTTCAGCGTACACGGTGAGACGGGTGTGAACCGCATGGCCGTGCAGATGCAGGACAACTACACGCTCTGCGACGCGGCCCGGATGGCGGCGTCAGGGACATATCCTGGATGTGTGGGTCAGCCGTTGAACACCCTGCTCACGCAGAATCCCTTCCGGGATGATCCGCGGGTGCTCAGGAACGGCCAGGTGCGCAAGTATAACGCGGCAGTCCGCGGCGGTGCGGACAAGTATTCGTATTACGTCGGCATGAACCACGACGAGAACCAGGGCGTGCTCGCTGTGAGCTACGAGAACCGCAACGGTGGACGCGCGAATTTTGGCTTCAGCCCCATGCCCAAGGCGGACGTCGCGCTCAACTTCGGCTTCTCGCAGACGCGCCTCCGTCTCCCCATTGCCGACGAATCGGCTGTCAGCCTGTCGTTCGGTGCAGCGCGCGGTCGTCCAGGGTGTGCACCGCCGGTGGGCGCGCTCACCAAGGGTGATTCCACGTGCTACACCATCGGCAACCCCATCCTGTCCAACCGGTACAACAACCAGACGAGATCGCAGCGCATCACGCTGGGCTCTACGCTCAACTACCGCCCGATCAACTGGTTCCGCAACCGCCTGACGGTAGGCCTCGATAACACCAGTTCGATCGCGGAGGTGCTGTCACTGCCTGGGGAGAGTGACGATGAGCCGACAGGCGCGTACAACCAGCAGGTGCCGCGCAACACCATCTACACCATCGATTACGTCGGCAGCGTCGAGCACTCCCTCACGAGTTCGCTGCTGTCGACGACGTCGATCGGCTCGCAGGTCGTCTCCACCAAGAACGAATCCATCTTCGGGCAGGGTATCGGGCTCGGCGCGCCCACCGTGACCGTCATTGGATCGGCAACCACCAAGAATTCGTCGAACAGCTACTCGGAGCAGAACTCGCTCGGCTACTACGCGCAGGAACAACTCGGCTGGAACAACCGGCTGTTCCTCACGGGTGCGGTGCGGGTGGACAACAACTCTGCGTTCGGCACGAACTTCAACCGCATCGCCTACCCGAAGCTGTCGCTGTCATACGTCGTGAGCGAGGAACCCGCGCTGCGCGACCGGCTCGCACGCCTGTCCATCAACAGCCTCAAGCTCCGCGGCGCGTGGGGCCAGGCCGGACGGTCTCCAAACCCCTACTCGGCAACGCAGACGTATGTCGTCAGCACGGCGACGCTCGGCACCACGAGCGTGTCTGCGCTTCGCTCCGGCGCCTTCGGCAACCCGAACCTCAAGCCGGAGCGCGGCGAGGAAGTGGAACTCGGCTTCGACATGGGCGCGCTCAACGATCGGATGGCCTTCGACTTCACGTTCTACAACAAGCGCACAGACGACCTCCTCGTGGCGCTGCCTGTTCCGCCGTCGGTTGGATTCCAGAGCGCGCCGCAGCTGAACTTCGGGTCGATTCGGAACCGCGGTATCGAGATGTCCTTCAATGCGACGCCCGTATCGCGTACGAACTTCACGTGGGATACGCGCATCACCTATGCGGCCAACCGGAACACGCTGCTGAGCGTTCCGGACTCCACCACGGTGCGGGCCATCTCCGGTCTCGCGTACACCCCGGGCTCCCAGGAGCACCACCTCGGCTTCCCGCTTGGTGGATACTGGAGTGCCTTCCCGATTCATGATGCAAGCGGCGGTTATGTCCTCAGCGCCACGCGCTCGCTGACATACGAGCCGACGAAACACTACGTCGGGTCGCCGGTTCCCCTGCACGAGGTGAGTCTCTCGAACACCGTGTCGCTCTTCCGTGTGCTGAGCGCGTACGGACTGCTGGACTTCAAGGGAGGCCACTATCTCTACAATGGTCGCGAGCGCCAGCGCTGCCTCAACGGCAATAACTGCGCGTTCGTGAACACCGTCGGTCAGGATACCATCGCGATCCGGGCGTATCGCACGGCGGCCAACGATGAGCCCTACCTCGAGAAGGCGGATTTCGTCAAGCTGCGCGACCTGTCGTTCACGGTGCAGGTGCCATCGCGCTATATCGCGTTCACGGGCAGCCAGGATGCCAGCATCGTGCTGGCAGGCCATGACCTGAAGGTCTGGAGCAACTACTCGGGCCCCGATCCCGAAACCAACAGCTACGGCGGACGGCTCTTTGCCCGAGCGGACGTGTATACCCTGCCAATGATCCAGCGATGGACGCTGGCCCTCAACTTCAGCTTCTGATCGGAGATACTCCATGTCATTGCATCTCCCCAGTCGCCTGACGCGCCTGACCGCCGTGATCGCGACGCTCGCCACCCTCGCTGGCTGTACGGACTTCCTCAAGGCGACCAATCCCAGCGCGATCGAGGCGAAGGACCTCGAGAATCCGCTCTATGTGAACCTGATGGTCAATGGTGTCATCGGCGAGTACCAGCAGATCGTCGATGACATGGCGCTGCGGTCCGGCGTCTTCGGCGACGAACTGTTCAACAACCACGGCTTCTTCGAAGAGCGCGAGATCGACAAGCGCAACATTATTCCGGATAACGGCACCTGGGGAATATTCTATGGTCCCCTTCAGCGCTCGCGGTTCCTTGCCGACAGCGTTGCCGGACGGCTCAAGACCTTTCGAGGAGATTCCGCCGCATCGGACCTGCGCGTCGCCCGCGTGCTGGCCTACGCCGCGGCGAGCTACGACCTCCTCGCCGAGTACCTGTGCGTCATTCCGGTAAACGGCAGTGCGCCGTACGCGCCCGAGGACATCGTGAAGACATTCCTCGTGCCGCGTGCCAAGGAAGCGATCGCCGTCGCAACGGCGTACAAGGCAACCACGGCCGTTGCGAACAACCAGGCCGCCGCCGATTCGGTCATCAACTTCGCGCGCGTGATCGCCGCCCGTGGACTGCTCTACATCAACGACAAGGCGGGGGCGCGCGTGTTCGCCGCGGAGGTACCTGCAGCGTTCGAGTTCCGGGCCTACTACAGCGCCCAGAACACCCGTGAGGTGAGCGCCTTCGAGAATGCGGCCTCCGGCAGCCCGTGGGTCTCGCTCGAGCCCAAGTCGAAGCGTCTGAACGATCCGCGCATTCCCCACTCGGTGCTGCCGAACGGCGTGCAGTCCATCGCGGCTGGCAATGCCGACACCGTCACTGTCGGCGCCGTTCGCACCATCGGTGCGTTCAGCCCCAAGTCTCCCCAGATGTTCAGCTCCTACGATGGCACCGTCACTGGCTCCCCATTCACCAAGGGATGCGCGGTTCCCGCCGCGGGTGGGGCGTGCGCCCCGCCGACCTTCATGAGGGTGGCGACTGGCCTGGAGGCGCAGTACATCGTCGCTGAGGCAGACGGTGCTGTCGCGAGCACCAACGCGTTCGTGAACGCCCGTCGCGCGGTGGGCCTGCAGCCCCTGGTCACCCTTTCAGGTGCCGCGCTGCTGGATGAACTGCGCGAGCAACGGCGTCGCGACTTCTTCCTCGATGGCCACCGCCTGGGTGACATGCGGCGCTATCTCAAGTATGACAAGATCGACAATTTCCCACGTGGGGCGTATCCGGGGTCCATCTCGAACGAGACGTACAACGACGCCACGTGCTTCCCGCTGACGCTGGCCGAGATTTCGGGAAACACGAACATTCCCAAGTAGCGCAGGGTTGTGCCGCACGTGATGGAGAAGGGGCCGCCGCGAGGCGGCCCCTTCTGTTGCGTGTCAATGCCGCCGGACGCTAGCGCCACCCACGAGCACCGGGTCATCTTGCTGCGCATGCGCCTTTCCATCCTGCTCGCATCATCCCTGGCACTCCTGAGCGCGTGTTCGGGGAGCACCACCAGCACGGCGCCGTCGCCCGTCGCGGCGGTGACCGATACCGCTCCGCCAGTCATCCAGCGCGAGATGCGCGGCCTGTGGGTCGCCACCGTCGCAAACATCGACTGGCCGACGCGCACGGGACTCTCCCCGGATCAGCAGCGTGCCGAGCTGACGGACATCCTTGATCGCGCCGCGACTGCGGGCTTCAACACCATCGTCCTTCAAGTGCGGCCAGCCGCCAACGCGGTCTACGCGTCATCGATCGAACCGTGGGCCGAGCTGCTGAGCGGCACCCAGGGCACGGACCCCGGCTACGATCCACTGGCGTACGCAGTGACGGAAGCCCATGCGCGCGGATTGGAACTGCACGCATGGATCAACCCATTCCGCGCGGGCAACGCACGCGACACGAGCCGACTGGCGCCATCGCATCTGTGGAACACGCGCCGCGAGCTCACGCGCGTGTATGGCGCGCAGCTCTGGCTGGAGCCGAGTTTACCAGCGGTGCAGGACCACGTCATGCGGGTCGTGAGCGACATCGTTCGCCGGTACGACGTGGATGCCATACACGCCGACGATTACTTCTACCCCTACCAGGAGCGCGACGCAGGGGGCAAGATCATCGATTTTCCGGACAGCGCGACGTACGTGGCCAGTGGGAGTACGGCCGACCGTGGCGACTGGCGCCGCGCCAACGTGGACCGGTTCATCGAGCGGATGTATCGCGAGGTGCACGCCATCAAGCCCACGCTCAAGGTCGGCATTTCGCCCTTCGGCATCTGGCGACCCGGCAACCCGGCCGGCGTGACAGGCCTGGATGCGTACGCAACGATTTACGCCGACTCGCGGAAGTGGCTGCAGCAGGGGTGGGTGGACTATCTCGCGCCACAGCTCTACTGGGCAATCGCACCGCCGTCCCAGAGCTATCCCGCCCTCCTCGACTGGTGGATCTCGCAAAACTCCGCCCAGCGCCACGTGTGGCCGGGCCTCGCGGCGTACAAGGTCGCCGATGGGACGGCGAGCGCGTTCAGCCAGTCGGAAATCGCGGACCAGGTCGGCCTGACGCATAGCCGCCCTGGGGCGACGGGCCACATCCTCTACAACACCAACACGACACTGAAGAAAGCGAGCGGCGCGGTGGCCGCGAGCCTGGCACCGCTGTATGCCATGCGGGCGCTGGTGCCGGCATCGCCGTGGCTGGATGCGATTGCTCCCGCCGCTCCCGCGCTGCTGGTCGCCGGAAGAACGGTCTCGATCACGCCCGGCCCCGGCGAAGCCACGCGGTGGTTCTACCTGCGGGCTCGCGTAGGGACGGCGTGGGTGACGCGTGTGCTGTTCGGGGCACAGCGGTCGATCGTACTGGATGGCGAGCCGACTCGCGTACTGGTCAATGCCGCTGACCAGGCGGGGAACCTGAGCGGAGCGGCGGACTGGCGGCGGTAGGCACAGCCTGCCGTGGGAGGGGCCTCCACCCTGGCCGCGCACCCCTTCCGGTACGGGGCAGCTTGACCCAACCCCCCGTCCCCACTTAGCTTGCGAGTCTGTTCCGTGCCGTCTCGTTCGGAGGCGATCCACGTATGTAGCAGATCGACGAACATCATCAGGTTGAATGCCGACGATTAACCAGCTGGTCCGGCAGTCTCGCCGCGACCTCGCCAAGAAGGAAAAGGCGCCGGCGCTGAAGGCGAACCCGCAGAAGCGGGGCGTCTGCACGCGCGTCTACACCACCACCCCCAAGAAGCCGAACTCCGCCCTCCGCAAGGTTGCGCGTGTCCGTCTCACCAACGGCTTCGAAGTCACCGCCTACATCCCGGGCGAGGGACACAACCTTCAGGAGCACTCCATCGTGCTCATTCGCGGCGGTCGTGTGAAGGATCTCCCGGGTGTTCGCTACCACATCGTTCGCGGGACGCTTGACGCCTCTGGCGTGAACGGTCGCAACCAGAGCCGTTCCAAGTACGGCACCAAGAAGCCGAAGGCCGGTGCCGCCGCCAAGGGAGCCAAGAAATGAGCCGCCGCAAGAGCGCTGTAAAGCGCACCATCCTGCCGGATGCGCGCTACGACAGCCAGACCGTCTCCAAGTTCATCAACGTCCTGATGTACCAGGGCAAGAAGAGCACGGCCGAGCGCATCTTCTACGCGGCCATGGACCTGGTGGAGAATCGCACCAGCCAGCCCGGCGTGAACATCTTCAAGCAGGCGCTCACCAACCTCAAGCCCGTTGTCGAGGTGAAGAGCCGCCGCGTCGGTGGCGCAACGTACCAGGTGCCGGTCGAAGTCCGTCCGGAACGCCGTACCGCGCTCGCCATGCGCTGGTTGATCAGCTACTCGCGCGACCGCAACGAGAAGTCGATGGCCGAGAAGCTCGCGGCCGAAGTCATCGCCGCGTCGAAGGGCGAAGGCAACGCCGTGAAGAAGAAGGAAGACACGCACCGCATGGCGGATGCGAACAAGGCGTTCGCGCACTATCGCTGGTAGTCGCACTGCTCGCAACACCCGCACCCCGCTTGGCCTCACGGTCCGGCGGGGTTTGCATTTATTGGCCTGACCGAGGGCGGCGAGCACTACAGCTGGCAACTGTTAGCAGCGCGCGTTCTCGTCAACGGAATGCCGAAATCCGGATCAGTCGCCGAGCGGAACGCGGATTGCGATTGTTCGGCCCGCCATGAGCCGCCGAACGCCCGTCCAGCGCCCTGTTCCGTCGCTGCAATCCTCCACGGAACTGCAGGCGCGTTTTGCCGAGCTCCAGGCCAGGGCGGGCGCGTCCGCCGTGGCCGTGTGCATCTCGGATCTCGAGACGGGCGCCAATTTCCACTATCACGCCGACCGCTGGTTCCACGCGGCCAGCACCATCAAGGTGGCCATCCTGGTGGGAGTGTTCGGCGCCATCTTTCGCGGCGAGTTGCTGCCCCAGTCGCGTGTGCACGTGCGCAACCGCTTCCTGAGCGCCTACGATGGCTCGCCCTATCGGGTTCGCCTGGACCGCGACGCAAACCCCGATGTGCACCGTGAGGTGGGCCGTACCCTGCGCGTGAGCGAGCTTGCCGACGCCATGATCACCACCAGCAGCAACCTCGCCACCAACCTCCTCCTGGACCTGGTGGGCCTGGACGTGCTCCAGCGTACGCTCGACGGATTCGGGCTCGAGGGCATCGACCTGCGCCGCGGCGTGGAGGACGAGAAGGCATTTCAGGCGGGCATCAACAACCGCATCACCGCAAACGGACTGGTGGGCCTGCTTCGCCTCATCGGCGAGGAGCGGGCCTTCAGTCCGGCGCTGTCGCGGCAGATGGTCAACGTGCTCCTGGGGCAGCAGTTCAACAGCGGCATTCCGGCAGGGCTGCCACGCGGTGCCAAGGTTGCCCACAAGACCGGGGAGATCTCGACGATCGCGCACGACGCCGGCCTGGTGTACCTGCCCAACCGCCGGCCGTACGCCCTTGCGGTGCTCACCGAATGGGAGCCCTCAGCCACGGGACGCTCGGCCACCATCGCCGCCGCGTCGTACCTCGCGTACGCCGCGCTCATCGGGGATCGCGACTGATGGCGACCGCACTTGCCACATTCCCTCTGCGGCTCGTGGACGGACGCCGGCTGGAACGGCGCTTCCGCGACGTGCTGCTGCCGGGCGGTATCCTGTGCGACCACAGCGGCCAGGCCCGCGTGCTGCCGCGGTATTTCTACGAGGTGGAGTCGTGGGAGCAGGCCAGGGACACCTACCTCGCGCCGCATTTCGCAGTGTCCGAATTCGTGCACACGGATGTGCGAGAGGCGCCCCCGCTGCGCGTGTTCCCTCGGTACATCCCGTGCGCGACAGTCCTGCTCGCGATGGCACTGGAGTTGTTCCGGGATGCCGTGGGCAACTACGTCTACCTCGGCGCAAATGGCGGCTACTGTTCGCCTCGGCACGCGCGAGTGGGTGGTGCGTCGCCGCATTGCTGGGGGACCGCGGCCAACATCTACCGGGTGGGCGATACCTACCTGGATACCCAGGACAGCATTGTCCGCTACGCTGAGATTGCACGGGCGGTCATGCCCACGATCTGGACGCGTCCCCTCGGCCCGGAACTCGCGAAGACAGACGATCACCTGCACCTCGATCTCGGGTATGTGGTCAGTACGCCGAGAGAGGCGGCGGGCGAGACATACAACCTGAAGCTGGCCGGAGATCCGCTATGAGGCGCACAGCGGAGTGCCTGGTCGACGGCGAATTCGTAGTCGCAGGGGTGGCATGATGTCGAGAGCCAACACAAAACAGCTGCGCTGGTCTGAGCGCGCGAGTGGCAGTGGTGGAATCGTTCCCGCCGGCGATGGCCTGCCGGCTATCGGGCTGGAAGCGGAGTTCACCACGGTTGTGGACGGCGAGGCGCAAAAACCAGAAGATGTCTTTGGTTCGCCGCGCCACGTGGTGCGTGGCCCGCTGGTGCATCGTACGGGCCGGTCCTATCACCTGCCCACCGGCGGCGCGCTGTACTTCGACACGGGCGTGATGGAGATCGCCACCCCGATGATCGAGATCGCGCGCGGTTGCGGCGCGCGCGGCACACGATCGCTCTGGGAAAGCCTGGGCTTCCTGCGCGAGGAGCTCGATGCGTGGGAAGAGCGCACTGGTCGTTCCGTGCGGCTGGTGGGCTTCAGCGCGCACTACAACGTGTCGTTCGACATTCCGTACGCGGAGCGGACCAACGGGCGTTCGGTGGAGGCACTCGCCTACCTGCTGACGCATGTGCTGGCCACGCCGGTGATGTTGCTCGCCGCCAACCGCCGCTCGAC
>JAYVNZ010000120.1:0-5386 GCA_043758185.1 Gemmatimonadaceae bacterium
CCAACCCCCGGCCCACGCCTGCCGAAGGAGCACCGCGGCGCGCTCGAATTCTCCAAGCGCCGCAGCGATGTTGGCGCGCCTCCGCATCCCGGTCGCATCTCCGAATCCCCCGGGCATTCGCGGCAGGCCTTCCCAGTCCGACCGGGTGAGGTCGAGTATCCGCTTGTCATACGACAGTGCCTTCGCGCGCGCCCCGAACTTCGCGGCCGCGATCCCCGCCGCCTCGAGCGCCGATGCGTCTTTCGGTCGTTGGGTCAGGATCGAATCCGCGAGGGCGCTCACCCTGTCCCAGCGCTGCATGGCGACGTCAAGATTGAGTCGCGATGTGGGTGACACGGCCGTGCGGGCAACGCGCTCGTCGAGCCAGCGCGCGAGACTCGTGGCAAGCCCGGCATGCCCGTGCGCGCGCGCTTCGTACATGGCCTCCAGTCCGATCATGAATGGGTCGTATCGCGGATCGGGAGCTTGACCTCCCACCGAGTCCAGGAGCGCCCTGAGCTCCTGTTCTCGTCCGAGTGCTGCGAGCGCGTCGATCTGGAGGGCGCTTGGCAGCATGAGCCCCGGGTACTGGACACGCGCCTGATGCGCGTTCTCCAGTTGCCGCTCGTACTGCGCTGTCGCGTGCAGCGCGTCCGCGCGCGAGCTGAAGTAGCTGATGCGTCCTCGGAGCGCACCGCTCATCGGATCGAGCTTCTCCAGCTCCGCCAGCGCGCGCCGGGGATAGCCCGCCCTCCCCAACGCGCCGGCGTTTGTCAGCGCAGCGAACGCCGAGCGGGGCGCCGCGAGGTGCATGCGGGCTGCTGCGTCGAGCTCCGCGCCGGTGTGGTTGAACAAACCTGCCCTGGCTAAATCGAAGTCGACGACACCCGCCTTGAGATAATCGAGGTACGCGGCCTCGTACGATGACAGTGCCGCTCGCCGACGCTCCAGCACTGCGATGGCCGAGTCGACTTCACGCCAGCGGGTCGCGGTGTAGAGCGCGGCGATAAAACGGAGATGGGGGTAGATGTAATTGCTGTCGAGTGCTGCCGCGCGAGCGAAGACCGCTGCCGCCGCATTGGGATCGGTGTAGGACAGCGCCTCGCCGCGCAGGAACTCGCGGTAGGCTTCGTAGCTCGGCGGCCGCGCGATCGCTTCCGCCGCGCCAGCGAGCGTGGAATCGATGATCGGGGCGAGTGCGCCCGTCACCCGCTGCCGCAGAAGCTCGACCCCGTCCAGCGGTCGCGAAATTGGTGCGGCCACGGGACCAACACTCTGGATGAGCTTACCGAGGCGCACGTCCGTGAAGTCCGCCTGGAACAGGATGCTGTCCCCCTGCTTGTAGTACGCGCCGGAGATCACGAGACTCGCGCGAGACTCCTTGCCGAGTTGCTCGATTGCCGCCGCACCGGTGCCCAGTGTGACGCCCGCGCGCGACCGTAGCTCGGCGGCGGTACCTGCCACGTCCACGATGCCCGTGCCGGCCAGTCCGCGCGCAATCCAATCCGCAGCCATGTCACCAACGGGCGCCAGTGCCGGGTCCCCGCTCTTGTTTTGAAACGTCGCGACGACCACCCGCTGAAGCGCCGAGGGAACTGTGGTCGCAGTGCTCGCGTGAGACGCTCTCCAACCGACCCAGCCGGTTGCTCCCAGCAGTGCGACGCCCGCTACCACAGCAAGTACTAAAGACAATGGCCGGCGCTTCCTGGACAGGACTGGTGGAACACCTGCCGCGGTACTCGCACTGGCCGCACCAGAAACAACCGCGCTCGCCGGCTCACTCCCGCCGCTCGGCGTATTGAGGGCGTCGAGCGCATGTACGACGTCCTGTGCACTCTGCGGGCGGTCCGCTGCCCGCTTCTCCAGGCAGCGCATCACCAGTGCAGCCAGCGGCGCCGGGATGGTGTTGCGTCGCCGCGTAACATGCTCGGGGGCCTCCGTGACGTGCGCCGCAAGGAGTCCCTGCGGACTGCGCCCCACGAACGGTGGCTGGCCAGTGAGAATCTCGTACGCAAGCACGCCGAAGGCGTAGATGTCGGCGCGATGGTCCGTGTTGGGATCTGCGCTCGCCTGTTCGGGCGACATATACGCCGGCGTGCCGAGCGCGACGCCGAGTGACGTCATCCCGCTGTTTTCCGCGTTGCTGGAGGCGGAGAGTGCTTTCGCGACACCGAAGTCCGTCACCATCGCGCTGCCCCGCGACAGCAACACGTTGTCCGGCTTGATGTCGCGGTGCACCACACCCTTCTCGTGCGCGTAGTCGAGCGCGCTCGCCACCTCGCGCAAGACGCGAACCGCCTCGTTCAACGGGAGCTCACCCCGCTTCGCGATACGCGCGCGCAGCGACTCGCCCTCGATGAGCGGCATCGTGAAGTAGGGAAGCCCGTCTACGTCTCCCGCGGAGAACAGCGGAACGATGTGCGGATGCTGCAACCGGGCGGCAAGCGCGATCTCGCGCTTGAATCGCTCGATCGAAACGCCGGCCGCGAGCTCCGGCGGCAATACCTTCACCACGACCTTCCGGCCAAGGGACGTATCCTCCGCCACGAAGACGCGCGACATGCCGCCGCCGCCGAGCTCTCGCTCGATGGTGTAGGAGGTGCCGAGCGCGGAGGTGAGCTGGTCGAGGAGGTCCACTATTTGATTTGAGCTGAAGGACTGCGGGGGAGGGAGTTGAATACTCGGTGCGCGCGGCAGCTTCAGCTAGGGCGGCCGAGTGACGGACATCATTCCCGAGGATGCCATTGCTGCCTCCCTCGTAAGAGCCGTACCTTCGCGGTCTACGTTTACTACCACGGAGCCGATGACCACCGAGTTCGCACGTCTCACCGATTCACTTGCGGACCGCTACGCAATAGACCGCGAGCTCGGCCAGGGCGGTATGGCCACGGTGTACCTCGCCGAAGACCTGCGCCATCGTCGCAAGGTGGCGATCAAGGTGCTGCATCCTGAGCTCTCCGCCGTGATCGGCTCCGAGCGCTTCCTCAAGGAGATCGAGCTCACCGCGAATCTCCAGCATCCGCACATTCTCCCGCTCTTCGATTCAGGCGACGTGAACGGGCAGCTCTACTACGTGATGCCGTTCGTGGATGGGGAGACGTTGCGCTCGCGGCTGGATCGGGAGCAGCAGCTTCCAGTCGTCGACGCGATTCGCATCGCGCGCGAAGTGGCCGACGCGCTCGCCTACGCGCACAAGCGGGGCGTGGTGCACCGCGACATCAAGCCCGAAAACGTGTTGCTGCAGGATGGCCACGCCCTCGTGGCCGACTTCGGGATCGCGCTCGCGGTGCAGCAGGCGAGCGCGGGACGGATGACCCAGACCGGTTTCTCGCTCGGCACCCCGCAGTACATGAGTCCCGAGCAGGCGATGGGGGAGCGGGTCATCGACCTCCGCGCCGACGTCTACGCGCTCGGCGCCGTGACCTACGAAATGCTCGCCGGTGAACCTCAATTCACTGGACCAACTGCGCAGGCGATCATCGCACGAGCGATGACCGAGCGCCCGCGTGACCTGCTCACGGTGCGGGAGACGTTACCTGTCGCGGTCAACCTCGCGGTGATGACCGCGCTCGCAAAGCTGCCGGCGGACCGATTCTCGACGGCATCGGAGTTTGCCGACGCCCTGGTGCTCGATGGCGCGACGGCGATGCGGTCGACAGCCATTCCCTCCATTTCGGCGTCCCGTGCGCGTACGCGATGGATTCCATGGGCAATGCTTGCGGCAGGGCTGCTCATTGGTGCGAGCGCGATGCGTAGCTCTCGAGGGACTGCAGCCGCAGTCGAAACAAAACCGGATGCGCCAAGGTTCTGGACCATCACGCTGCCCGACAGTGCGCCATTCGTGATCGGGCATGATGTCCTGGATACCTATGTCCGCTCGCTCGATATCTCGCCCGACGGCGGGCGAATCGTCTGGTTAACACGCCACGACAGCACGTCGACTCTGTGGCAGATGCGGACGGATGTGGGAACAGGCGCTCGCGTTTTCGCCACCGACGGTGCAACGCGCGTAGCCTTTTCTCCCGATGGGAAATCGCTCGCGTTCACAACCGGCTCCGAGCTCACGCGCGTCGATTTCAGCACCAACTCCACTTCGCGGGTCGGTGCTTTTGATCATGGCTTCGAGGGCATGTCGGGCGGCATTTCCTGGCCCACAGCCGAACGGCTTGTCGCCTGGTCGGCTCATGGATGCCTCGAGTCCATTGCACCGACTGGCGGCCAGTTCACCCGCATTGGGAAGAACGCCCCCTGTGGTTTTTCCGACGTAGCTCCCGGGCCGTCGCCGACGGTGCTCCTCGTGTCGAACGGCACCATCGGCTTGCTCGACGTGTCCACAGGGCGGATGCGCCCCGTGACGGCCTCAGGATCAACCGATACAACCCAGCAGGCGTTCGTGGCCGGATACGGCCCAATGCTGCTGGGCGATGCGCTCCTTTTCATGCGCGACAGCACGCTGTACGGCGCGCGTATCGACGTCGATAATGCACGCCTCAGGACCGAACCACGACAACTGCTCACCGGCGTGAGGCGTGAAGCGTGGCTCGGAACGGGTCAGGTCGCGCTCAGTCGATCGGGCACGCTCATCTGGGCATCCGGCGGCGATGCAGGGGTCAGCCGCTTTGTCTTCGTACGACCCACGGACGGGAATGTGGACACCGTGGCGACGCCCGCGGCCACGGTGAACAGCTTCGCCCTTTCGCGCGACGGAGCCCGCCTTGCGTACACGGTGTCTCTCCCCGGCGGTCGCAGCGACCTGCATGTGTTCGACCGGCGCCGGGGCGTCGACGACGTCTCCCACCTGCCCGTTCGTCTCACGGTCGAGGACTGGGTGGACGCGGACAGCGCCCTTTTTTCCGCGCGAGACGGTGGCCGTAGAGGGTTCGTCATTCGCGGACTGGGCGTCGCCGTACGTCTCGATAGCGTGAACTACCCGTTCGCGTCGTCCCCCGACGGTACCTTGCGATGCACCGGCAAGGGGCAGGTCTGGCCTGCCCGCGCATCGTGGGATTCGCTCCGACTCACCCCGAGCCGTGCCTGGTGCCGCTTCTCCCCGGACGCGAAGTATGTCTCCTGGGTGGAGAAAGACGGCCTCATGATCGCGCCGACGACCGCTAACGCCACGTTGCTGCGTCGCCGCGTTGCCCCACCCGGCGCAGACGAACCGCGGTGGACGTCCGATGGTCGCGAGGTGATGTATCGGGTCGCCAATCGGTGGTATGCGGTGCAGGCGAATGCACCCGCAGGCGCGGCTCAGCCAACACCGCGACTCGTGTTGCAGGGGAGTTATAATCAGGCGTCAGCGAGCTGGGATCTCGCACCCGATGGTCGTCTCCTTCTGCTCCAGGGTCCCGCTGCACTGCCCGCCACTTACCTGAATGTGATCACCAACTTCCCGCGCTTCGTCGAA
>JAYVNZ010000121.1:0-2271 GCA_043758185.1 Gemmatimonadaceae bacterium
CGCGAAATACTCGGCCGAGATGCCCGCGGCGCGGATGACGTATGCGGTGATCGTGCAGAGTACGGTGGCCAACGGCACCATCAGGAGTCTGGAGACCACGGATGCGCGCACGGTGCCCGGCATCATACAGATTCTCACGCACGAAAACGCACCGAAGCTGCCGGCGCAGACTCGCGTGCTGGCGCTGTTGCAGGACAATGTCGTTCGGTACAATGGCCAGCCCATCGCGCTGGTGATTGCGGACACGCTCGAGCATGCAACGGATGCCGCACATCGCGTGAGGGCGACGTATGCAGCAACGACGCCGGTGACAGTCATGAAGGCGGCAGCGGCCACGGCGTATGCTCCGTCCTCCTCGAATGGGCGCAGGCCCGATTCGAAGAAGGGAGATGCGTCGGCCGGTCTTCGGCAAGCGGACGAGATGGTGGAGCACAGTTACACCACGCCCATCGAGAACCACAATCCGATGGAGCCGCATGCGACCATCGCCGTTCCGGATGGCGACAAGCTCACGGTATACGATGCGACGCAGTATGTCGTGGGAGACCGTGACACGATTGCCAGGACGCTCGGGCTGCCGAAGGAGAACGTTCGGCTCGTGTGTTACTTCACGGGCGGTGGTTTTGGCAGCAAGGGTTCTGCCTGGTCGCACGTATCACTCGCCGCGATGGCGGCTCGTGTGATACAACGGCCGGTGAAGCTTGTGCTCACACGCCGTCAGATGTATGGGGCTGTCGGGGCTCGGCCACAGACCGAGCAGAAGCTTGCGCTTGGCGCCATGAAGGACGGTACGCTCACCGCCGTGCGGCATGACGTGATGTCGCACACGTCGCGGTTCGAGGATTTCAGCGAGACCAGCGCGATGGTGTCGCGCATCCTGTACGACTCGCCGAACATCGAGACCAGTCATCGCCTGGTGAAGCTCGACGTTGGCACACCGACGTATCAACGCGCGCCGGGCGAGGCCACGGGCACGTTCGCGCTCGAGAGTGCCATGGACGAACTTGCGGTGAAACTTCGCATGGACCCGCTGGCGTTGCGGCTGAAGAATTACGCCGAGAAGGATCCGGATTCGGGGCATCCGTGGTCGAGCAAGTCGTTGCGCGAGTGTTATCGCACTGGGAGTGAGGCGTTCGGGTGGTCGAAGCGCAACATGACGCCGGGCGGCATGCGCGACGGAAACGTCCTCATCGGCCACGGCATGGCGACTGCGACTTATCCCACCAATCGCAGCAAGGCATCCGCGTTGGCGCGCGCAACGCTCGACGCGAACAACATGGTGCACGTGCTCGTGCAGTCCGCCACGCAGGAAATCGGAACCGGCACCTACACTGTGATGGCGCAGGTCGCCGCCGATGCATTGGGCCTGCCGCCGGAGGACGTGCGCTTCGAGCTTGGCGATTCGTTGATGCCCCCAAGTCCCGTGTCGGGCGGCTCGATGACCGCGGCGTCAACAGGATCGGCCGTCCACGTGACGTGCAAGGAATTGCGTCGGCAGCTGGAGGCATTGCGTCAGCCGAATGAAACGCTGATGAATACGTTGTCGCGTCAGCCTGGCCGCACGCTGTCCGTGACGATGGATGCCGCGCCCGGCACGGAGCGGCAGAGTCATGCGATGCATTCGTTCGGGGCGGTGTTCGCCGAGGTGCGCGTTGACCGTGACCTGGGGGAGATTCGTGTGTCGCGCGTGGTGTCCAGGTATGGTGCGGGCCGGATCCTGAATGCAAAGACTGCGACAAGCCAGATGATCGGCGGGGTGGTGTGGGGTATCGGGATGGCCCTGGAGGAGGAGACGCTCGTGGATGGCAAGACTGGCCGCTATATCAATGCTGACCTTGCGGAGTATCACGTGCCCGTGAGTGCCGACATTCCTGCGCTCGATGTGGGGTTCGTGGATGAGGTGGATACCATCGTGAATCCCATTGGGGTGAAGGGTATCGGGGAGATCGGGATCACGGGTGTGGCGGCAGCGATTGCGAACGCGGTGTATAACGCCACGGGCGTGCGTGTTCGCGAGTTGCCGATCACGCTGGACAAGGTGCTGGAGGGGATGCGGGGGCTTGCGTGAGCTGTGCGCGTTTTTGATGCGCCGCTGGGTGGAGCGGGGATGCATCTTGGCGTCATGGCCAAGGCTGGGGAGAAGCAGATTCAGGAGTTGCGGAGTCAACTCGCCGCGGAGATCGTGCGGTCACTCGGGCCGAACAGCCAGTATTCCATTGCGCCGAGCTATGGCATATCGCAGCCCAGGATGTCAGAGCTGAATCGTGGGAT